>CAMSEJ010000171.1 GCA_947057405.1 uncultured Roseburia sp. | reverse complement strand
TCCGGGCTTCACAGGGCAGGATGCCGGATAACGTCCGGTGGAGGCGACTCCAAGGATAGTGCAACAGAAATATACCGCCGGGGAGGTTCCCCGGTAAGGGCGGAAGGGCAGTGTAAGAGACTACCGCCCCGCCGGTAACGGCGGGGGCATATGTAAACCCCATCCGAAGCAAGACCGAACAAAAGCGTTGACGTGGCCCGCCAGCTTTAGGTTGGTCGCTTGAGGCAGCCGGTAACGGCTGTCCTAGACAGATGATCATTCACGACATAACCCGGCTTATCGCTCTGCTTATCTTTCAAAAGACCGGTGCTGCCTGCAGGGGCAGTCAGCCGGAATAGATGAAGATTTTATAAAATGTTTCTTAAAAGTCAATAGGTCAGTTGACAGTCCCGGTTTTGGAAGGTACCATAAAATCTGTAAAGAAAGTAAATACGGATGAAGGTGCATAGAATGAGAGAACGAGTACAGAGGTTTATGTATGGGCGCTATGGCTTTGACGAGCTTTCAAAGAGCTCCCTTGCCGTTACACTGATGCTGATGGTTATTTCCATGCTGTTTCGAAACCGGTTGATTTATCTGGTTTCTCTGGTGCTTTTAGTCTTTTCTTACTGGAGGGCGCTTTCAAAAAATATCGGGAAGCGGCAGCAGGAGAACAGGAGGTTTTTAAGCATCCGGTACAAAAGCACGGCGAAATGGAGCAAATGGAAGGAACGCCAGGCGCAGAAGAAGATTTACCGGTTCTTTAAATGCCCGGGATGCGGGCAGACGGTACGTGTGCCCAAAGGCAGGGGACAAATCTGCATAACCTGCCCGAAATGCCAGGTAGAATTTATCAGGAAGAGTTAGGATGAAATCTTATGTTTGGATATATTAACATCAACCGGGGAGAACTGGCAAAAGAAGACGCAAAGGCGTATCAGGCATATTACTGCGGATTGTGTCAGGAGCTGAAAAAAAGCTGCGGTACCAAGGGACAGATGCTTTTGAACTACGACATGACGTTTTTGATTGTACTGCTGACCGGGCTGTATGAGTTTGGGCATGAAGAGACGGCATTCACCTGCCCGCTGCATCCGACCAGAAAACAGACGGCGTGGCAGAATCCGGCGACTACGTATGCGGCGGATATGAATGTCATACTGGCATGCCACAATCTGGAGGACGACTGGCGGGACGGCAGGGCATATACGAAAAAGGCGCTTGCCCGGGCATTTGTAAAGGATTACGGGCGGATCCGCGAAAAGTACCCCGCACAGGTTGCGGCGGTGGAACGCTATATGAGGGAGCTTTCGGAGGCGGAAGAGGCACAGGAAGAAAATATAGACAGGATTGCCGGGCTGACCGGGGAAATGACCGGGGAAATATTCGGCTGGAGGCAGGACGAGTGGTCAGAGGAGCTGCGCTGCCTGGGATTTTATATGGGCAAATTTATTTATCTGATGGATGCCTACGAGGACCTGGAGAAAGACAGAAAACGTCAGGCGTATAACCCGTTTGCCAGGATGGTGTGTGAGCAGGAGGGAGATTTTGAAACCTTTGTAAAGCTGCTTTTGACCAGCATGATGTCGGAATGCGCAAAGTCTTTTGAGCGCCTGCCCATATTGATGCACGCGGATATTTTGCGCAATGTACTGTATTCCGGCGTGTGGTCTAAGTACGAATATATCCAGCTGAAAAAGAAAAAACTGGAGAAGAAAAAGAAAGGAAAACAGAATGTCAAATCCTTATGAGGTATTAGGCATAAAGCCGGGTGCAAGCGACGAGGAGATCAAGAAGGCGTACCGCAGCTTAAGCCGCAGATACCATCCGGATGCCAATGTAAACAACCCGAACCGGGCGGCAGCCGAGGAGAAGTTCAAGCAGGTGCAGCAGGCGTATGACCGGATTATGAAGGAGAAACAGCAAAGCTACAGTTACGGCGGCAGCCGTGCATATGGCGGATATTCCGGCGGCGAACGCGATCCGATTGAGCTTCAGGCGGCGGCGAATTACATTGCAAACCGCCATTATGCAGAAGCGCTACATGCGCTGGGGACCGTCGGGCAGGAAAGCAGGGGCGCGCGGTGGTATTATTTCAGCGCGGTAGCCAATATGGGCCTTGGCAATAATGTGACTGCCAAACAGCATATTGAGCAGGCAGTGAGGCTTGAGCCGAGCAATATGGAGTACAGGCAGTTTATGCAGCATCTGGCGTTTGGAGGGACATGGTACCAGAGTATGGGGCAGGGATATGAACGGCCGTATGCGGGTACCGGGAATTGGTGTTTGAGTATGTTGTTTTTGAATATGATGTGTAATTGTTGTTTCAGGCCTTGCTGAGGGCTGCTGCGGTTGGTTTTGCGGCGGCTCTTTTTTGATTTCCGGATGCGGGGAATATTATCTCTGGACATCTGAATGGAATTCGGTTATACTTTCCATATTATTCGAGGGCGGAGCAGGCAGAAAGGGAGAGGTATTATGGCAGGAAGGTTTAACGGGCTACTGGGGATGCTGGGGCTTAAGGAAAAAAAGCCCGATGTGGTGAAAAACAGGAATACGGCGCCAAAATATGAAGAGCGGGAACTTTCGAAAAAGGGGAAGAAACCGGAGGAGGAGCGGGAGCTTCCGAAGAAGGGGAAGAAACCGGAGGAAGAGTGGGAGCTTCCGAAAAAGGCGAGGAAACCGGAGGAAGAGCGGGAGTCGAAAAAAGGGAAGATATCGGAGGAAGAGCGAAGCGCCGACAGAGATGAGGTGCAGCAGCGGCCGCAGCGCGGGGGAAAGCTGCAGCCCTTGGATGTCATTGACGGGTTTCAGGTGCGTCCGGGGTTTTATAACAGGGATGGAGCGACGGCGACCTCAAACGGGGTCAGCTTTACCATCCATTCGATTGGAGCGACAGGCTGTACGCTGCTGTTGTTCCGTCCGCAGGAAATGGAGCCGTATGCAAGGCTTAAGTTTCCGAAGCCGTATCATATCGGGAATACGTACTCCATGCTGGTGTTTGGGCTTAAAATTGAAGAATTTGAGTATGCGTTCCAGCTGGACGGGCCGTATGACAGGGAAAAGGGGCTGTTGTTTAAGCCGGAAAACGTATTGCTTGACCCTTATGCAAAGGCGGTGACCGGACAGAGGAACTGGGGGGAGAGGCCCGAATCCGGCAAGGGGTTTGTGTATCATGCAAGGGTTGTGGAAAATAATTTTGACTGGGGCAATATGATGCAGCCGGAGTATCCGTTGGAGGATCTGGTGATATACGAGATGCATGTGAGAGGATTTACGAAGCACAAATCTTCCGGTGTGGAAGCGAAGGGGACGTATGAGGGGCTTCGCCGGAAAATTCCGTATTTGAAGGATCTGGGGATTAACGCGGTTGAGCTGATGCCGATTTTCGAGTTTGACGAGATGGAAAACAGCAGAGTGGTGGATGGAGAACGGCTGTATAATTACTGGGGATATAATACGGTTTGCTTCTTTGCGCCGAATACGGGCTATTCTTCCGTTGTGGAGCACAATCACGAGGGCGACGAGCTAAAGCGGATGATTTATGAATTAAAGGAAAACGGGATTGAGGTTATTTTGGATGTGGTATTTAACCATACTGCAGAGGGCAATGAAGAGGGGCCCTGTTTTTCCTTTAAGGGAATTGACAATAACGTATACTATATTCTGACGCCGGACGGGTATTATTATAACTTCAGCGGCTGCGGCAATGTATTAAACTGCAACCACCCGATGATGCGCAGGTTTATTATAGACTGCCTGCGGTATTGGGTAACGGAATACCGGGTGGACGGGTTCCGGTTTGATCTGGCGTCTATCCTGACGCGTGATCAGAGCGGCGCGCCGATGGAAGAGCCGCCGATTTTACAGGCGATTGCGTGCGATTCGATTCTGGGCAAGGTAAAGCTGATTGCGGAAGCCTGGGATGCGGGCGGGCTTTACCAGGTAGGGAATTTCCCGGCGTACCGCAGGTGGTCGGAATGGAACGGCAGGTATCGTGACGATATGCGCCGTTTCTTAAAAGGCGACGAGGGTATGGCGGGGACGGCGATTACGCGGATTACAGGATCGCGGGATTTGTATGATCCGTCGGAGCGCGGCAAAAGCGCATCCGTGAATTTTCTGACCTGCCACGACGGGTTTACACTGTATGATATGTATTCCTACAATATGAAGCACAATGAGAAGAACGGCTGGGACAATACGGACGGGGATAATAACGGGAACAGCTGGAACTGCGGCGTGGAAGGGGAAACGGATGATCCCGCAATTGAAAACCTGCGCCGGCGCATGGTAAAAAATGCCTGCGCGACGCTGATGCTCAGCCGCGGGCCGGCCATGTTTTTTGCCGGGGACGAGTTCTGCAATACGCAGTTTGGGAACAACAATGCGTACTGCCAGGACAATCTGACTTCCTGGCTGGATTGGGAACGGCTGGTACAGTATCGGGAAATTCACGATTTCTTCCGCTATATGATCCATTTCCGCAAAAAATATGCAATTGTAAGAAAGCCTACGGCAAACGCGAAGTGCGGGCTTCCGGAAATCAGTATTCACAACGGGTATCCGTGGAACAGCGGGACCGATCACAGCACAAGGCTGATTGGGATTATGTATGCCGGGCGCAATATAGAGGATACCCGGGACGATATTGTGTTTTATGGGATGAATGCGTTCTGGGAACCGCTGGAAATGCAGCTCCCGTCACTGCCGGACGGAAAGCGGTGGAGTGTCTGCGTCAATACGTTTGTAGAATATGAGGACGGAAAGGACATCGGGGCGCAGACGGAATTTGATTATGACAGCAAGCTGAAAATCCCGCCGCGCACGGTGGTGGTTCTGGTGGGGGAGTAAGGCTGGCAAAGCTCCGTCATCCAGAGGGCAGGGGATGACTGCTGTTTTGGCAGGCTTTCGGATGTTGATTTCTATTTGAGAACATGGGCAGATATGCCTTTTACGGAATTGAATACGGAACTTGCAGCAGGCACTTGTTACTGATCGAACGAAATGGTTCAGCGGCAGGTGCTTTTACTTTTTCAAATGAAATAAGATTTTGAAATTTACAAAAATCCCCCTGCGTAACGTATTGCTTGTAACGCTGCGTAATGAAGTAAAATAAGGGCGAAAGGAGGTCAAAGGCTATGTCCAAATACACGACTGGAGAAATTGCAAAGCTCTGCGGCGTATCTGTTAGGACAGTGCAGTACTATGATACCCGTGGTATTTTAACACCCAGCGAACTCTCAAAGGGAGGAAGGCGACTTTATTCAGAGGACGACTTCAAGCGAATGAAAATCATCTGCTTTCTTCGTGATGTTGGTATCTCGATTAACAGCATAGGAGAATTACTGTCTGAAACGAATCTCAGCAGTGTTATTTCTACTTTACTTGAACAGCAGGAACAACTTCTTCGTAACGAAATAAACGAGAGACAGGAAAAGCTGGATATACTCAATGAGATAAAGCGAGAGCTAAAGAGCGTGGAAAATTTTTCCGTTGAATCTATCAGTGATATAGCTTATGTAATAGAAAACAAAAAGAAAATGAAACAACTGCACGCTGTCCTGCTGATTACAGGTATTCCTATTAGCATAATCCAGTGGACGTTAATCATTCTCTGGATTGCTACGGGAATATGGTGGCCGTTTGTTCTTTTTGTTCTGATGGCTATTCCCTGTGTGTTCTGGCTGTCAAGCTATTACTTCAAAAGGACAGTTTGTATCTGCCCACAAT
>CAMSEJ010000170.1 GCA_947057405.1 uncultured Roseburia sp. | reverse complement strand
CACAGATGGGAGTTCAGATTTTTGTTTCTACACATAGTTATTTTGTGCAACAAAGCTTTAATTTATTTGCAGAATATCAAAATAAAGGGAAAGATAAAATAGATGTTCAGTTTATGTCTTTGTATAAAGAACAGGAATCGGGACAGCTACGCTGTCAAGCTGCTAAAAGTTTATCTGAAATCAAACAGAATGCCATTATGGAGGAATTCGATGTAATTTATGATAAGGAACAGGAGTTGATTTGATGGTTGAGAGTAAATTAAATTTTACTTTTTCGGATCAGGCAATTAAATTTGATGACACCAGATTTTATGGAATATTTAAAAGTTATCTTCCAAGTGGTAAAGGTGTAGATTTCCTTTCGATAAACCAGGATGCGTTTATTATGTTGGAGGTAAAAAACTGTACTGGTTATGAAAGAGAAAACGCATGGAGGACAAAAACAGATTTTGTAAATGAAAATGGTGAGGAAGGTTTTGACATTGAAGTTGCAAAAAAAGTGGCAGGTACATTAACGTGTTTGACAGGAGCAGGCATCGCATATAATTTGGGCGAAGCGGATGAATTAAAACCTTATTTTCAGGAATTGGCTTCAAAGAAATATGAAAAGGGTAAAAAAGTATTACAGATAATTTTGTTTTTAGAAGGAGATTTTGGAAGCAAAACCAGAACTAAGAAGATGATTATGAAAAGAATCAGAGACAAGATTTCGGAAAAATTGAAATGGTTGAATTGTACGGTACGTGTTGTGGATTTAAATACATATAATAAGAATGGTTATTCTGTTGAGAATGTTATGATGTAAGTTGTGTAATAAGACCATGAAAAAATATTAGCAGTAAATTTAAGATTCAAAAGAAAAGCAGGAACATAAGAAATGGGTAGCCTGCTTTTTGTCGTCCTGTAAGAAATATTACAGCAATGGTTAGACGGAAAATTTGACAGGGATGTTTTAATATCAGTAATTAAGCAGGCGGATAAGGAATGTGGAAGCTGCGGCTGTGAGATGGATCCGCTTTATAAAAGGGCTTTGGAATTGATTTAGAAGAAATTCCGGATTTGCGGGATATTCGGTGGACGGTGCTTATCAGGAGCGGAAGGCAAAGGGAGAGGCTGATGTTAATAAAACGGGCAGAACAGTACGGTTTTGTTGGTGGTATCCGGGCAGTGGGAGTATTATAATCAAGGCATATCACATGTTAGGATGTAATGCCATGAGTTTAGGAAATCATTTATTTCATGCACGGAAGAAAAAAGGGCTGTCACAGGAAGAGGTTGCTGAAAAGCTAGGGGTAAGCAGGCAGACAATCTCGAAATGGGAAACAGATGAAACGCTTCCGGATATCTGCCAGTCAAAAAAGCTGGCGGTTTTGTATGGACTCTCGCTGGATGAACTGGTGGAGTTTGATATTGACATCAAAGAGATACTGGAAGTAATTGACAGGACGAGTGAAGAAGTAACGGAAAAGGTAGACTGGACAAAGGCATGGGGCAAAAAATACCCGATATTATCCAGATACCAGGATGAAGTAGATACGGCCTGTTATGCGGTGGAAATGGATCGATTATTGAAAAGCTTGGAAAAGGAATATGGATACAATGAACTGGACGCTTTCTTGGTTCTTAAAGATATTTTAGCATCTGTTTGGAAGGGCAGGAAAGAAAACGGGAAATAGTTTTGTTGATTGTCGTTATCTTGTAAGGGCATCAGCCAGGAATGGCTGGTGCTTTTTGTCGCATTGGGATATGGCGCAGAAGGTCCGTCTAAATAGTAAGCTTTATGTGTGTAGTTAACCGGTTCGGCTTGCCAGACATAATTTATCAAAGCCTTTGCCGCTGTTCTGGATTTTTTATCCTGTATACCGCTAACTGAAGGACCTGAGCCTGCACAGTAAATGTCTAAGTAGATTTCTTCGCCTTCTTCATTATACGCTATCTCATAAAAAAGTATAGCCGAATTTCAGCAAATTTGTCAGATGAAAACAGCTTAAAGCGCAAATAATTCCGTCCGGAAAGCCCGTACTGCGTGTGATGTACCCGGCCTTTCCAGTATCCATACGGCGGTACGGATAGCGTCAGTGCTTTCCTTGTTGATACTGGATAAGCCTTTTAAGGCGTATTTCCAATTTTCCGGCAGGGACAATATTTGGGAAAGCAGCCCTTTAGCCTTTAGGGTTAAGTTGGGGTTGCGTAGGTGGCGGTTTGATATAACTATATAGCCCCCTGTTTTTTCCACCCGGAATACTGCCGTGTTATCAACTCCCTTCGTCTGTCCGGATAATGAAAAACATCCGTTCCGTGAGGAAAAGGCGTTTACCATGTGATTATAGGGCTTTGCGTTTTGGTTTCGTGTTTCAAGAAAACCTTGATTTACGCGGTGTTGCGGTGGTTGTCTATAAATACTTGCTCCGAATGGAGCATAGATTTATAGACAACTACATAATACTTTTTGCCTGTCTTTAGCTTTCGATACTATCTTGTCCTTTGCCCAGCTTGCAGTCAGCTTTTTACCTTTTACTGCTTTCGCTGATTTTATCGTCTAATACATTGCTGAAAAACGTCTGTTTCCTTACATCCTATTTTATATTGCAAGATATGAAAAGAATATTGTGACAGAAAACAGCATTGAGGGTGCAGTGGAGGATTTGGAATATTTCAGGGATAAAGTATTGCGGCTGCATGAGGCGCAGGAATTGTCGGATGATGAATTGAAAGATCTGAAAGGATTTATAAATACGATTATAACGCATATTACAAATGGTAAGGAACACGAAGAAAGGCCGGTGAGTATCATCCTGACGCGGAAAAAAATATCGGTAAAAAACAGTAAACAGAATTTTTCCTTTTTTCGTTTTAGAATCAATTTATTTTCGGATGTATTGACAATCCGGCGGTCATGCGTTATCTTAAAAAAGACAATTATGTCGCTTTTTGAAAGGGAGGATCACACATGCATTTTATATTAAGAAGCTGGCAAAAGGAAGACGCGCCCCATATAGCGGCGGCAGCCAACAACCCGAATATTGCAAAGAACCTGCGCAACACCTTTCCGTACCCTTACCGCCTTGAGGACGCGGAGTGGTACATCAATGACTGTATAGACAAAGAGGGCAAAAACCAGATAGCACGCGCCATTGTAGTAAACGGGAAAGCGGCGGGCAGCATCGGTATATTTTTACAGGACGATGTATTTGAAAAATCGGCCGAACTGGGTTACTGGCTTTCTGAGGAATACTGGCGGCGCGGCATTATGTCGCAGGCAGTGCGCATGATTTGCCGGGAAGCGTTTGCGGCGTTTGATTTGCGGCGCATCTATGCCGAACCGTTTGACAGCAACGCGGCGTCCAAAGGCGTGCTGGAAAAAGCAGGCTTTACCTGTGAAGGCACCATGCGGGACGGCATATATAAAAACGGCAGGGTTCTTTCTTATCGGATTTATTCCCTTCTGCCCGGGGAGCTGGATTTGTAATATGGGCGCAAAAGCAGAAAAAACCAAAGAAAAAATCCGTGCTGCGGCGTATGAATTATTTGCCGCGAAAGGGTTTAAACAAGTGACCATGTCCGATCTCTGTGAACAGACAGGATTAAGCAGGGGCGGGCTTTACCGCTACTACTCCGGTACGGGTGAGATTTTTTCCGAAATTCTGACAGAAGAATACGCAGTAGAAGACCGCATCCGGACAGGAGAGCGCGCCCGGGTGATTTTAGACGATATGCTGCGCGTGATTATGCAGGAAATTTCAGACAGAGAGCATTCCTTAAGCCTTGCCATTTATGAATATGCCAGCCTCGGAAACGAAGCGCTGTTTACCCGGATAACCGGGCGCGCCAAAGCGCGCTGGGAAGCCTTGATCCGATACGGGATGGAAACCGACGGCTTTCAGAAGGTCAATCCCGCGCAGGCGGCCGATTTGATTTTGTATTATTATCAGGGGCTTCGGATGTGGTCGCGCGTTATACCGCTCGGGGAGGCGGAAGCGGAGTTTTATGTAAAAACCGTCCGGCAGATGCTGTTAGGCGGCGCGCCGGATTATGGCGCATATGAAAATACAATATAGTAAGAAAAGGAGACGGATTATGATTCGGAGCATGGAAAAAGCGGATCTGCCGGAGGTGATGCGGATCTGGCTGGAAACCAACGTGAAGGCGCATGATTTTATTTCAGAGGAGTACTGGCGGAAGAATGCCGCGGCCGTACAGGAACTGCTTCCCAAAGCAGAGGTTTATGTATATGAAGCGGAAAACGACGCAGCGATAGCCGGCTTTCTTGGGATGACGGACAATTATATTGCCGGGATTTTTGTGTGCGGGCAGGCGCAGTCAAACGGAATCGGGAAGCGGCTACTTTGCTTCGCCAAGGAGAAAAAAGAACGTTTGACGCTGCATGTTTACCGGAAAAATGAACGCGCGGTGCGGTTTTACCAAAGGGAAGGTTTTTTGCGCCGTGGGGAAGCGGTGGATGAGCGGACAAAAGAAGCCGAGATTTTTATGGAGTGGGAGAAAAAATAGGACACAGCGGGAGGATGGAGATGGAACTTCGCGTTTTGCAGTATTTTCTCGCCGTTGCAGAGGAGGAAAATATTACGCGGGCGGCGGCGCTTTTGCATATTACGCAGCCGACGCTTTCCCGCCAGTTGATGCAGCTGGAACAGGAACTGGGGGTGAAGCTGTTTTACAGGGGCGGGCATGCGGTGCGCCTGACGGAAGAAGGGATGCTTCTGCGGCGGCGCGCGCAGGAAATGGCTGATCTGGCGCAGAAGACGGAGCGGGAATTAAAGCACGGCAAAGAAGCTGTTTTGGGGGAAATTTCCATCGGGTGCGGAGAAACGCAGAATATGAAGCCGCTTTGTGACCGGATTGCGTTGTTCCGGCAAATATATCCCGATGTGACTTTTGACATCTGCACGGCGATTGCGGATGATGTAAAAGAACGGCTGGAAAACGGCAGCCTGGATCTGGGCCTTTTGCTGGAGCCGGTGGAGATTAGCCGGTATCATTTTATACGGATGCCGCTTAAGGAAAGCTTTATGGCGCTGATGCGCAGGGATGATCCGCTGGCAGAAAAGAAAAAAATCACGCCAAAGGATTTGGCGGGCATTCCGCTGATTGTGGCAAAGCGCAGAGCCGTAAGGAATGAACTGGAACATTGGTTTGGGGACGACCGGGATAAAATGGAGATTGCTTCTATGTGTAACCTGTCCCATTATAATCAGCAGGTTATGGTGGAGAGCGGGATTGGAATTGCAATGGGAATGGGGTTTTCCGTCAGCAATGAAATGCTTTGCATGCGTCCTTTGGAGCCGGAGCTTGTGAGCGGCTGTGTTTTGGCGTGGAAGAAAAATCAGGTATTGTCGCAGGCCATGTCAAGGTTTCTTGCATTGGTCAGAACGCATTTTTCAGACACGCTCTGAGCATGTTTAAAGTAGCTGCAGCGGTCTTTGCGATACGTTTGAGGCATTTCTTATGATTCGGCACAGGTATTAGACATTCTGCCGAAACGGTTTTACAATAGAAACATAAAACGGTTTTAGAATGAATTTATGTTAGTACTACAGCGAACTATAAGGAGTGGATGGCAAAGGGGCCGTCAGTCAGAGGGAAGGATGTGCGGCTGGGTCTGTGTTCAGGGGCTAAGGGGCTCTAAAGCATCCCGTTTTGGTATTCTCATACTGACGCAACCACCGGAAACGCGCCGTCCATGGCGCGGTTCCGGTTTGCCCTGCC
>CAMSEJ010000169.1 GCA_947057405.1 uncultured Roseburia sp. | reverse complement strand
ACACAAGGTACCACACTCTTTCCCTACACGACGCTCTTCCGATCTATCTGCGCAACTTCAATGGAATGCTTCAATGCATTCTGCCCGTAGCTGGTTCTGAATTTCATGCGTCCCAGCAGACGCACCAGCTCCGGATGGATTCCGTGGACGCCAACCTCTAAGGTTGCGGCTTCCCCTTCTTCCCGAATCATTGATTCCACTTCTTTTTTGGCTTTTTCCACCATTTCTTCGATTCTGGCCGGATGAATGCGTCCGTCCACAATCAGCTTCTCCAGAGCAATCCTTGCTATCTCCCTGCGAATCGGGTCAAACCCCGAAAGGATAACGGCCTCCGGTGTATCGTCAATAATCAAATCTACCCCCGTCAGCGTTTCAATCGTGCGGATATTGCGTCCTTCCCGGCCGATGATACGTCCCTTCATCTCGTCATTCGGAAGCTGGACAACGGAAATCGTGGCTTCCGAAACATGGTCTGCGGCGCATTTCTGAATTGCGGTTACGAGACATTCCCTTGCTTTCTTGCCTGCTTCTTCCTTTGCCTGATGCTCCAGTTCTTTGATCATCTTTGCAGTATCAAGTTTTACATCTTCTTCAACGGTTTTTAAAAGGTATTCTTTTGCCTGTTCGGAGGTCAGCCCTGAGATTCGTTCCAATTCCTGTACACGTTCTTCACTCAGCTTTGCAATTTCTGCTCTCTGTCTGTTCAGTTCTTCTTCCTTTGCAACAAAGCCCGCTTCGCGCTTCTCGATGGCGTCAATCTTCTTGTCGAGATTTTCTTCCTTCTGCACGATGCGCCGTTCGTTCCGCTGGATTTCGGCTCTGCGATCACGGATTTCTTTATCTAAGTCATTCTTGTTCTTAATGGTTTCTTCCTTGACTTCCAGTAAAGCTTCCCGTTTTTTCGCCTCGGCCGTCTTGACTGCCTCGTCGATAATCTCCCTGGCTTTGTCTTCCGCGCTTCCTATTTTCTGTTCCGCTACTTTCTGGCGGTAGGAGACGGTAAGCAGGTAGGTAATCGGTATGGCCAGAACCAAAGTGACAATCACAGCAATAATTACTTCTGGCACAGGAGCACCTCCTTATTCAATTTTCATTGTACATATAACAAAACTTCATTTCATCTGTCATAATTTACAACAGTTAAATTCTATACTTTATTCACAATGATGTCAAGTATTTTTGGTGTTCTTGTGTACAAACAGATGAATTTTGGGTATTTTATACGAGTGCTCCAGACAAAATACAAAATTGACAAACACTTCCCCTATACCGCAGGTTTTGGAACCGGCAGGAAAGAATGCGTCAAACGGTTCTCCGCCTGCAAATGACGCAAAATATTTAATTCATTATATTATTCAGATTTAAACAAAGCAGCAAAAGAATAAAAGGACACTTAGATGTTCTCTTTTTTCTGAAAAACCATTGAATTTCGGTTGACCACAATATATAATATCATAAAAAGCAGTGGCCTGACTGTTTGGCAGCCTCAACCGCTGCAATCTGTAACACCAGTCAAGAAAGGAGAGATTTTATGAAACGAAAACTTTTAACAGCCGCCCTTACTTTTTGTATGGCGATCACTTCCGTTCCGATTCCCGGCATGCCTGCCGCCTCCAATGCACAGGCTGCCGAGGACGTTGTCATTGACGCCTCAGAATACGGCGCAGACCCGACCGGGCAGACAGACAGCACCACTGCCATCCAGGATGCGTTTGCCGCAGCAAAGGAAGCGAAGGAAAACGGCGCCTCTCATGTAACCGTCACGTTTCCGGAAGGGGAATACCACATTTACAAAGACCATGCCGAAAAGCGCGAATACCACACTTCCAACACCAACAGCATCCAAAACCCGGTCAAAACAATCGGGCTTCTGCTTGAAGAACAGGAGGATCTTACACTAAACGGTAACGGTTCCCTGTTTGTCATGCACGGAAACATGATGGCACTTGCCGTCGTCCATTCCAAAAACGTCACCTTAGAGAATTTTGCCTGGGATTTTGCCGTGCCCACGGTATCCGAAATGACCATTACCGATCTGGGAACCGAAGACGGAATGCCTTATACCGACTTTTTTATCCCTGACTGCTGCCCCTATGAAATCAAAGGCAATACGCTTCAGTGGAACAGCGAGCCAAGCCCGTACACCGGACAATATTACTGGACCGAAAACGGAATCCACAACGCTTATTCTATCGTTGCAACCCATCCGGACGAGGGGATGACCCGTGCCTATTTTACATCCGAATCTCCATTTAACGGCGTAGAACGCATCCAAACGCTTGATGAGAACCAACTCCGCATCACCTACCGCTCTTCCAGGCCGGCCATGCAGAAAAAAGGCATGATTCTGGAATTTGCCAGCAGTGCACACCGTGAAACAGCCGGGGCATTTACCTGGGAAAGCGAAAATATAACGGCTAAAAACGTAGATGTGCACTTTATGCACGGTTTTGGCTGGCTGGTGCAGATGAGCCGGGACGTTTACTTTGAGGAATGCGACCTGATGCCGCGGGAAGGATCGGGACATTATACCGTAAGCTATGCAGACGGCATCCATGCTTCCGGTGCAGCAGGGGATTTGGTCATTGAAAACTGCAATTTTTCCAACACCCACGACGATCCGATTAACCTGCACGGAACGTTTACCCGTGTGGAACGAAGAGTGGACGACCATACGCTGACCTTAAAATACATCCATACGCAGCAGGGCGGTTTTCCGCAGTTTCATGCAGGCGACGAGGTAGCGTTCTTTACCAGGGACACGCTCGAATCTACGGACGGCGAAGCGGTTTATACGGTTGACGAGGTTCTTTCACAGCCCGGAGAAGACGGCAACGATTTGCGTACCATGCAGGTGCGTTTTACGGAACCGCTCCCGGAACGCCTGGCCGATAAAATCGGCAGCGAACCGAAATATGTCGCGGAAAATATTACCTACACGCCAAAAGTAACCATCCGCGGCTGCACGTTCCAAAATGTGCCCACCCGCGGCATCCTCTGTACCACCAGGCAGCCGGTCCTGATTGAAGACAACGTGTTTCGCAATATGTCCATGGCAACCATCTATCTTTCCAACGATTCCGACGAATGGTATGAATCCGGTCCGATTCGGGATATGGTAATCCGGGGCAACACATTTTATATAAAAAGCATCGGCAGAACCAGCTGGGAATATGCTCCCGCCGTTTACATACACCCGGTAACCAAGGGCAGCGGACTGCCGTCTGCCGAAAATCCGATCCACAAAAATATTACAATTGAAGAAAACACGTTTTATATGGATACGGACACGGTTGTAAAAGCCGAAAGCGTAGAAAATCTGACCATCCAAAACAACAAAATCATGCGTGCAAATCCTGTTTCCATCCGGTTAGAAGCATCGGGCGCCGCACAGGACGGCACCGCACGTCTTCTGGAAGGAACCTCCATGGGGCTTTCTGTTGACGCACAGTGGAAGCGCTATACCAAAGCGACGGAAAACGCATATGAATTTACCAAATGCAAAAATGTCACGCTTGAAGGCAACACCTATGACGACGGACTGAAATTATACGCGGTCCTTTCCGGTATGCCGGACGAATATTTAAACAACCGCGATCCCGAAATTCAGATCGCATATGACAGAAATCAGCCCGCCGGCGACCCCACAGGTGAAATCCGGTTTGCCAGCAGCAATCCGGAGATCCTCTCCGTAAACCGGTACGGCCAAATGACCGGGCTAAAATCCGGCAAGGCAGCCGTATACGCCTATTTTGAATGGAACGGGACGCAGATTCTCTCCAATGAAATCTCCGTCACCGTAGCCGGCAAAGACGAGCTGGATCCGGCGGATATTGTAACCATACAGGCCCCCGCAAGCGATCCTGTACTGACCGAACAAAACGCCACACTCTCCTATTCGGCAGCTACCCCGTCCGGAAAACCGGTGACCTGGTCCGTGGAAGATTTTCTGACCGGCGGCGCTACGGATGCAGCCTCCGTTTCGGCAGACGGCACAGTAACGGCTCTCAAAAACGGCATTGTATGGATACGGGCAAGCGCAGGCTTAAGCACGGACCGCAAAGCATTGATTATCAGCCTGTCCGAAACGGACGCGCTGTCCCCGGATTTTACGATTCTGCGGGAGGATCCCACCAACTACAGCGTCGCATCGGACAAGGTGACCATAGACATGCAGAGCGGCGATTTATACCAGGATACCAACACCGTATCCAACCTGTTTTTATATTCCGTACCGGAGCAGCTAAAAAACGGCAGCATGCGTGCCGTCATAAAAGCAGACAACCTCCCGCTTCGGGAAAACAACCAGTGGGATACGGCATCATTCCTTCTTTATAAAGACGATGACAACTATATATCGGTCGGAAAAAAATCCCATTTTGACGGCATAACCACCGTTTCGGAAGCACAGGGGACTGCAGCCGAAAACGGAGGCGACAGTACGCAAAACGATCTGTCCTCGGCATGGCTTGGTTTTTACAAAAACGGCAGTACGGTTTCCGTGGACTTTAAAGCCGACGGCGGCACCTGGCAGCATGTACGCGATCTGCCCGCCGAGCTGCTGGGAGACGATTTTAAAATCGGTTTTACCGCCTGGGAAACCAACGACCGGGGCAAAACGGCAGGCTTCTCGGGACTTCGCGTAGGCGCAGGCAGCCTTTCTTATGAGGAATTATGCGCCCGGCCTGCCATCCCGTTTACGGAGCAGGGAAACCATGCCCCGACGGCTTTAGATGCATCATTTGACAAACCGGTTTACGAAACGGGAGATACGGCGTCCATTCGTTACACCTACACGGATCCCGACAATGACGAAGAAGGACCTGCCCGTTACTGCTTTACCTTCGCAGACGGCAGGCAGGTCGTAACAGACACGCCCTCCGTCACCGTCGCCGTACCAGGTGAAATCTCCTGCCGGGTCTATACCGCAGACAAAAAAGGACGTCCGGCAACGACCTTCGCCTTGGCAGGCGCCAAAGTTATCGAACGGGGAATTTCCGCCGAACGGGCGGCGCTTTCCGACGACATTTTGGCAGCGTCCAAACTGGTGCTTACCGGATATACCCAGGAGTCGGCAGCCGCGTTCCAAAACGCGTTAGAAGCAGCCAAAGCCTGTGCCGGCAATGAAAACGCCTCCCTGGCAATGCTACAAAATGCCAGAGCGGCTCTTGCAGCTGCCAAAGCCGGCTTAAAACCGGCAGACACAAACCAGCAGGGCGGCACCGACGCACCCAAGCCGGATCCCGCAGCAAAACCCCTGCCGAAAAAGGGCTCGGTATTTACTTATCAAAATATCCGGTATCAGGTCACCCGGTCGGATGCAAAAAAAGGAACCGTAGCCGCAGTAAAACTGAAGGGAAAAGCAAAAGCATCGCTTACCATCCCCGATCAGGTCACAAAAAACGGATATTCCTTCCGGGTCGTTTCAATCGGAGCCGGAGCGTTTGCAAAAAACAAGAAGCTTACGACGCTGGTCATCGGAAAGAATGTCACACAGATTGGAGCACGGGCATTTAAGAACTGCACAAAATTAAAGAACATTTCGTTCCGCTGCAAAAAAGCTCCCGGCATCGGGAAAAACGCGTTCGCAAATGTGAAGACAGGCTGCCGTGTATCGGCAGGAAAGGGAATGAAAGCAAAGCAGTTTCAAACATTGAAAAAGAGACTGAACGGAACCGGGCTTAAGAAAGGAAAATATATCCTGCCTTAGGTTCCGCTAAACAGGGGGCTGTCGGGAAATAGATAGCTCTACACAGGGGCAGGTGTGATTCACATGA
>CAMSEJ010000168.1 GCA_947057405.1 uncultured Roseburia sp. | reverse complement strand
CGGTTACCGGTTTGCCCCGGTAAGCAGAGGGAACGGTAACCGTACCCTCCTGGTACGGGTAGCAGCCGGCTACGCCGTAGGTTCCGTCCTCCCTTTGCGTGAAGGTAAGGGGCTGTGTGACAGGGTCCTGCCGGGGGATATAAGAGCGCTCAGTCTCTTCCTGCCGTCTGCTGGCGGTTTCCTGGTCCCAGGTATAGTTTGATTCCAGATCCCGATCTGTTTTCATGTAGGTGCTGTAATCCCCTTTTTTGGTGTCCGCAGCGTCAATATGATACCATCTGCCGCCGATATAAACCTGGTTCCACGCATGGCTGCGGCGCCCGTAGGCTCCGGTTACGGTGCCGAACAATATGTAATTGGGCAGTCCCAGTTCATCCAGAAAAGCCCGCATGGCCAGCGCTACGCCCTGACAGGAGGCTACGTTGTAGAAAAACGGGCCGTCTGCGAAGGAATGGTGATAGCCGACGTCCAGCGTGTAGGCGCAGTGTGAGCAGAGCCAGTCATAGGCATCCTTTAAGCTGTTTACTTCTCCGGAATGCATTGCCGATCTTGCCATCAGGCGGGCAATCATAGAGAGTCGGGAGGTTCCGTCCTTGCTTTCCAGGGAAAAGTGCCGGTCAGAGTACCAGCTTAAAACTGTATTTTCCCAGGAGGGGATTCCTTTGAACGCTTTTGCGCCGTAGCGCAGGGATGCTTCGACCAGAGACAGCTCTCCGATCCCTTCAAAGGTGACAGAGGTCAGGCCGCTGCCTCCGAACGCACTGCTGCCAATGGTCGTTAAAGCGGCGGGAAGCGTAATTTCCTTCAGGTTTTTGCAGTTTGCAAACGCGCTGCTGTCGATGTCAGTCAGGCCTTGCGGAAGCACGACTGAAGCAATCCCGCTGCCTCCGAAGGCGGCATCGCCGATGATTTGCATCGAAGACGGAAGCAAAACCTCCGTCAGGTTTTTACAATCCCAGAATGTCCGGGACGGAAGTTCTGTCAGACCCTCCGGAAGACGAACCCGTTTGATTGCCTGGTTGGAGGAAAAGGCTCCGGGAGCGATCTGTTTGATGCTGTTTGGCACGGTGATGTTTTCCTCGGCTAAATTGCAGCGAATCAGGCAGCCTCCCATGATAACATAGTCCGAATTTTTAAGCCAGGGCGTATTGTCAAACGCGGACGGGCTGACCAGCGTGAGATTTGCGCCGCCGGTTACCGTGTTTAGACTTCTGCAGTTCTTAAACGCGGAATCGCCGATAAAACGCAGCGTATCCGGAAGGGCTGCCGAAGACAGGTTCGGCTGTTCGCAGAATGCGCTGCTTGCAATCCCGCGTATTCCTTCCGGGAGATGGACAGAGGTTTCGTTTTGGCCGCTTAATCCGAGCGCCCATCCGCAGTAGCTGATGAGATTGCCTGTATTTTCTGTGTTCAGGGCGGTGCCGGAAAAACATTTTTCACCCAAAGACTGCAGGGCGTCTGGGAGCGCGGCGTCTGTTAAAGCGCTGCATTGGAAAAAGGCGTAATCCCCAATCGAGAGCAGCGTTTTGGGAAGACTCACCCTTTGCAGGCTTTTGCAGTGGGAAAAGGCATAGTCTCCGACGGAAACCAGATTTTCTGAAAAGACAAGCTCGGACAGGTTCTGGCAGTCGTTGAACATTCCGTATGGAATTTCCTTCATGGCAGAGGGAAGGGTTACGGTTGTCAGGGAGGTACACATCAAGAAGAGAGATTCTCCCCATTGTGAGGGACAGCCTTCAAATTCAATGGATACCAGTTTTCGGCAGTCGGCAAACAATCGGTCCGGCAAAGTGTCTGCACTGTCTGCAATGACGGCAGAAACCGTTTCTTTTGAGCAGTCTGAGAATGCATTGGCGCCGACCGTGCAGGCGGCAGCGCGGTAGGTGATTGTTTTTATGTCACATCCGGAGAACGCATAATTTCCCAGGCTTTGTATTGCTTCGGGAATGGTCAGTTCCGTCAGAGAAACACAGTTTTTAAAGGCCTCCGTTCCGATTTGTATCAATGCTTCCGGGAATTGCAGCGCGGTAAGAGCGGAGCATCCCTGGAAGGCATTGGAACCAATCTGCTGCAGGGCGCCAGGAAGGGTAAAATCGGAAAGGGATTTGCAGTTTTGGAACGCATTGGCGTCGATCTGCTGCAGGGTATCCGGAAACCGAATCGCTGTCAGCGCCGTACAGCCGAAAAAGGCGTCGGATTTTATTGCGGTTGCCCCGGACGGCAGACGGACGGCAGAAAGGGACGTGCAGTCCCGGCACAGCCTGTAGGGGATTACGGTAATGCCGGCCGGAAGGGTTATAGATTCCAGTGCGGCGCACGAAAAATAGGCGCAGTCTCCTAAGGATGTGACGGAATCCGGAATAACTGCGGCGGTTAAGCCGCTTTCGCGAAAGGCGTACATGCCAATGGAGGTCAGCGTCCGCGGTAAATCCAGCGTTTTTAATGACGTGCATTGATCAAAGGCGTTTCTGCCGATTTCCGTCGCCGCATCCGGCAAGGTAACGGAGGAAAGCTTCGGACAGGCCTTGCAGAGATAAGGTGCGACAGAAGCCATTCCTTTGGAAAAACGGATTGTTTCCAGGGAAGCACATTCGCTGAACGCATATTCTTTTACCTCCGTAACCGAATCCGGCAGAAGAACGGAAGTCAGGGCTTTGCAATTCCGGAACGCGGATTCGCCGACAAAGCGCAGTAAGCCGGGCAAATTGATGGATTTCAGAGCATAGCAATGGTAAAATGCCCGGTCCGAAATCTGTGTGACGGTGTCCGGCAGGGAAACGGATTCCAAAAGAACGCAACCAAAGAATGCATCTGCGCCGACGGAGGTAAGCTTGTTCGACAGATGGATGTTTGTTAAGGATGCACAGTTGGAAAAACTGTTTGCAGGCAGTTCGGTGACTGCATCCGGAAGCGTAATCTCTTTTAAGCCCGAACAGCCGTTGAAGGCATGATGTCCGATTCCGGTCAGGCCGGCGCCTCCTTTTATATCGGAAACATATTTACTGTCGGACAAAAAATATACGGGAAGCGTCCGTACCGTATTGCCAAGCGTCAGCGTAACCGGATGGTTTGTGTCTCCTGCATTGCGCAGCAGGCTGCTTGTGCCGTTCGGCGCGTCAGCGTTGGCATTTGCGGCATGATAGGCAACCCGGGTCAGGCCGGTGCAAAACGCGAAGGGACCGTTTCCGAACGTTTGTAAGGAGGAAGGAATCGTAACCTCTGTCAGTCCTTTGCAGTAGGCAAACGCTTCCGCTCCAAGGAATGTTAAGGAACTGCCCAGTGAAATGCCTGAGAGGGAGGAGCAGTTAATAAAGGCACTTGCTTCGATTTTGGCAAGGGTATCCGGCGTCCGGACAGACCGAAGGCCGGTACAGCCGGCAAAACAGCCGGTGCCGATGGAAGTAACGCCGTCCGGCAGGGCAATTTCTTTTAAGCTGCGGCAGGAAGCAAACGCATAAGGGTGGACTTTGACCAGGCTCTGCGGGAGCGTGACCTTTTCTACGTCTAATTGGGCAAAGGAGCCGATTTCGGTAATGCCTTCCTCCACAATGATTTCCGTTATTTTGCCGCAGGGCTTAAAAATGGGAGACAGAGAGGTGTTTTGCCCGGCTGTCATGGCTCCGGTTCCGGAAACGGTCAGGATCCCGTTTTGGAAGCTCCAGTCAGCATGTTCACCGCAGGTCCCGGTGAGGGTTTCGCTTGTTTCTGCTGCTCTTGCAGGTCTGGCGGCCGGGAGTATCAGAGCGGCCAGAATGATTAGAAGGGCGGGCAGAAAGTGTTTTAGAACTCTTTTTCTCATTCTGTTTTCCTCGCTTTCACTGAATCATAAGATTTGTTATAGAGATTTTACCAGCATATGGTGGGAATGGCAAGATTAAGAGGCTTATTTTTATCGAATTTACGCCGCTGGTATTTGTATTACAGCGAACAATGCTGGCAAAGTTCCGTCAGCCAGAGGACAGGGGATGCGGCGTTCGCTGTGTGACAGGATGAAACGGCTCTAGAGCGTGTTTGAAAAATCATTCCCGTCATCTGCATCCCCCACTTAGCGTGATATTTGCGCCAAATTCGGTCAACGTAGCCCGCTACGCCTCCCTTATCTGGCACAAATCTCCCACTAAGTGTGAAATACATCTGCCAGAAAGCATTTTTCAAACACGCTCTAGAGCGTGTTTGAAAAATCATTTCCGTAATCGGCGCTTTTTGGTACCGCCTGGGATTACGGTTTTTTTGATGAGCAGCTGAGAGGTGTATGGAATATTGACGGATGCGGGCGGCCAGACGGACGGATAAATTTGCAAAATTATTTATTACCTTAATAATAGACAAACAGTAATGGTTATGGTATTCTGAAGTCAGAAATTTCTGAGAGTGAGGAGGGGTTATTTGTGGTAAAAAAAATAGGGGCATTCATTTTATTATGTATGTGTTTGTTCGTCATTTCACCTGCATATGTCTACGGCGCCGATCAGGAGGTTATTTTAAATGACGAAACTGGCATTCCGGACAAAGCTCTGTATCATGGGATTTTAAAAGAATTGGGCAAGCAGCCGGATGAAACCTTTACCAGACAGGAGGCCGAACGCATCCGGGAACTGGATCCGAACCCGTTTGATTTAAAATGGGGACCGGTAAAAAGCCTGAAAGGGATTGGCTGTCTGCAGGGAATGCTTGAACTGGATTTACGTTTTCAGAAAATCAGCAGTTTAGACGGGATAGAAGAACTGATCCATTTAAAAGATCTGGACATATCCTGTAATCCGGTAAGTAATTTAGAAAAACTGCAAAATTTAACGGATTTAGTAGGCTTAAGCGCAGTCTGCTGCCGGCTGGAAAGCCTGACGGGACTGGAAGGGATGTCTGGATTAAGGTTTTTATATGTGGGCAGTAATAACCTTACGGATTTTAAACCGGTTCAGAATCTGGTAAATATGGAAATACTGGAAGCTTCTAATAATCGGATTACTGATTTAAAGGAACTGAACGGGTTAAGCTCCTTAAGAAAATTAAATGTGGACAATAATTACTTAAAACGTCTGACCGGGATAGAAAACGCGCGCAGGATGGAACAGTTATCCGCAGATGGCAACCGGATAACTGGCATCCAAGAAGTGTCCCATATGAAAAAGCTGCGCCATTTATCAGTAAGCAGCAATCAGATAAAAAAACTGCCAAATTTAAAGAAACTTCGGTTAATTACTGTGGATTTGAGGGATAACCGTCTGTCGGCAAAGGAAATACAAAAAAAGCTGCCGGCAAAATTCTTTCGGAAATCGTATCAGAATTGGGGACAGGAGCTGGCAGAATATCAGAAACTGAATGCAAAAGTGACTGTTACAAAACCGAAGGGCAAGAAAATAAATAAAAAAACAAAAACGATAACAGGACGGGTATCTGTAACAGGCGGGTATGATGTATCGGTTGGGCTGACAAGCAGCCGTTATTATGAGGATGAGATGACAAAACCGGAAAAACCGGTCAAAGCAGCTTCGGACGGAACCTTTACCTTGAAGAATTTAAAGCTTACGGACTGGTCGGGAGAAGAGTTTCGGATTGATTTGTATCTGTACAATCCCAAAACTGAAAAAATCCTGAAAATTCCCTCTGATGTCCGGCTCACAGTGAAATAGCTTCCGGCATTGTGTAACCGGGGGAGAGCAGGCGCCGGTTGGATGGCTTTTTTGCCGGTACGAGATGTTTTTCCAGATTGTTTAAAAAATCAGTTGACGAATGGAAAAATTATGCTATAATAATTGTTAGTGCAGTAAAATATTACCCAAACAGTTGAATATGCACAATACGCAACTGGAGGGAGGTTAGGTGTGA
>CAMSEJ010000167.1 GCA_947057405.1 uncultured Roseburia sp. | reverse complement strand
CGCTCTTCCGATCTGTTTCTATGGAAGCCTGCGTGAATAAACGCCTGACGGCAGGCGCGCCGGGAAAGGCTGCTATGGAACGCGCGATTGCCGCGGGAAGGGATTATCTAAAGAGTACGCCTCAAATTAGTACAAATGCATAAGAAATCCGGCATTCCCCGGGAAATTTTTGATAATCTGCGGATTGCTTTTTTGCATGATTCATCATAAGATATCTATGAAACGACAAATGTACGCCACGAGCGGACAAATGCGGCCGCCGCAGTCATTTGCCGAAAAACAGAAAGCAGAGGAAAAAGACATGGAACAGAAATTAAAAGCAGGCATTTTAGGCGGAACAGGTATGGTGGGGCAGCGTTTTATCTCCCTTTTGGAGAACCACCCGTGGTTTGAGGTAACGACGATTGCCGCCAGCGAGCGAAGCGCGGGCAAACGCTATGAAGAAGCCGTCGGCGGGCGCTGGAAAATGGATACGCCGATGCCGGATTCCGTCAAAAATATCATCGTTAAAAATGTAAATGAAATAGAAGAAGTCGCATCTTCCGTGGATTTTGTCTTTTCCGCGGTAGACATGACAAAAGAAGAAATCCGCGCGATTGAGGAAGCGTACGCCAAAACCGAAACGCCGGTTGTCTCCAACAACAGCGCGCACCGCTGGACGCCGGACGTGCCGATGGTGATTCCGGAAATTAACCCGGAGCATATGCAGGTGATTGAATTTCAGAAAAAACGCTTAGGCGCCAGCCGCGGATTTGTAGCCGTAAAACCGAACTGCTCAATCCAAAGCTATGCCCCGGTTTTGACCGCGTGGATGGAATTTGAGCCGTATGAGGTTGTGGCGACGACTTACCAGGCGATTTCCGGCGCGGGCAAAACGTTCGCGGACTGGCCTGAAATGGAAGGCAATATTATCCCGTATATCGGAGGCGAAGAGGAAAAGAGCGAAAAGGAGCCGCTGCGTATCTGGGGAACGATAGAAAACGGCGTGATTGTCCCGGCGGACGGCCCGACGATTACCTGCCAGTGCATCCGCGTGCCGGTTTTAAACGGGCATACCGCGGCCGTGTTTGTAAAATTCAGGAAAAAACCGACGAAGGAGCAGTTGATTGCGGCGTTGGAACGCTTCCGGGGGCTTCCGCAGAAGCTTGCGCTTCCGAGCGCGCCGGGGCAGTTTATCCGGTATATGCAGGAGGACAACCGGCCGCAGGTGGCGCTTGACGTGGATTATGAGAACGGGATGGGAGTCTGCGTCGGAAGGCTGCGTGAAGACAGCGTTTACGACTGGAAATTTGTCGGCCTGTCGCATAATACGGTACGCGGCGCTGCGGGCGGCGCGGTGCTCTGCGCGGAACTGTTAAAGGCGCAGGGGTATATTACGGCAAAATAAAAACGGGTAAGCTTGTCTTGCCTGCACGTATCCATAAAACGCGGCTGAATCCACAGGGGGGAACATGATACATCACACGCCTACTATAAAAACCTTAAACCAGGAATACCAAAAGCCGCAGAGCCAGCTGGTCGTCCTTTACGGACGTCCCGGCTGCGGAAAGGAAACGTATATCAAGCATTTCCTGCAGGCAAAACCGCATTTTTACTACCGCGCAAGAGAAATTTCCGTTTCTGCCCAAAAGCAGAATTTTATCCGGGAAATTGCAAAAAAGTACCAGAAAGATCCGGATACGCTGACGTATGAGGCCTGTTTTACCGTTTTTCGGGAAGGCATTACCGCAAAGTCCGTGATTGTGCTGGATGAGTTTGACCATCTGATCAAAAAAGGATCCGATTTTCTGGAAAACCTGGTGAAATTAAAAAAGAAGACGCAGGATCCGCCCGTCCTGATCTTATTATGCAGTTCCTCCCTGGTTTTTGTCGAGCACAAAATGGCTTCTGCAATGGGCAAATTATTTTATGAAATTGATTTTACGCACAAATTTGCAGAGCTTTCTTTTTTGGATTTGGTGCGCGCTTTTCCGAAAAGCCCCGTCCGCGACTGCCTGGAAATTTACGGCATAACGGGCGGCATTCCCGCTTACCTGAGATTCTGGGATACGAAAAAGAGCGTGAAAGAAAACATTTGCAGGCATATCCTTTCGGAACGCGGCGGGCTGTTTTTGGAGGCGGAGCATTATCTGCGCACGGAACTGCGGGAACTGTCCGTTTACAATACGATTTTAACGGTGCTTGCCGCGGGCCATCAGAAGTTAAATGAACTGTACAAATCCACCGGATTTTCCCGGGCTAAAATCAGCGTTTATTTGAAAAACCTGATGGAATTTGAAGTAATTGAAAAAGTCGTGTCGTTCGATACGGATCGGAAAGAGCATGCCCAGAAGGGCGTCTATCAGTTTAAAAACACATTTCTCCATTTCTGGTTCCGGTTTGTGTTTCCCCATCTGTCGGATTTGTACCTGCTGACGCCGGAAGAATTTTACGGGGCGCATATCAAGGAGGCGTTCGGCGGATATATGGAACGCTATTTTGCCGGGATCTGCATGGAATATCTCAAGCTGATGAACCGCAGCGGGCGGCTTCCGACGGAGATTTGCAAAATGGGGACATGGGTGGGAAAACAGGGCAGCATCGACATTATCGCCCAGGACGAAAAACAGGAGTGCATTGTCGGAAGCTGCAGCTGGGCAAAAGAAACGATGGAATACGCGTCGTTTGAAAAGCTGGAAGCTCTTGCCGCCCAGGCGCATCTGAACGCAAAATATTTTTATTTCTTTTCCGGAAATTCTTTTGACGGGGCGTTAAAAGAGAAGGCCGCAAAGGATAAGCGGATTGTCCTGGTGGATCTGGCGGAATTTTAGAAAGAGGACGAAACCATGGCAAAATCGTTGTTTATCGCAGAAAAACCAAGCGTGGCGCAGGAGTTTGCAAAAGCGCTGAAGATGGAGATGCGAAGCTATAACGGATACCGGGAGGGCGAGACGGCGGTTGTGACCTGGTGCGTGGGGCATCTTGTCACAATGAGTTACCCGGAAGTATATGATATGAAGTATAAAAGGTGGAGCCTTTCCACCCTTCCTTTTATTCCGGAAGAATTTAAGTATGAGGTGATTGCAAGCGCCGCGAATCAGTATAAGGTGGTGGAAGGGCTGTTAAACCGGAAGGATATCGGCACCATTTACGTCTGCACCGACTCCGGGCGGGAGGGCGAATATATTTACCGCCTGGTAGAGCAGATGGCGGGCGTAACCGGCAAGACGCGCAAACGCGTCTGGATTGATTCCCAGACCGAGGAAGAGATCCTGCGCGGCATACGCGAAGCAAAGGATCTTTCGGCGTATGACAATATTGCCGCGAGCGCTTACCTGCGCGCAAAAGAAGATTACCTGATGGGTATTAATTTTTCCAGGCTTTTAAGCTTAAAATACGGCGACGCGGTCGCCTCTTATTTACACGAAAAGTACGCCGTTATTTCCGTCGGGCGGGTGATGACCTGCGTGCTCGGCATGGCGGTGCGCCGCGAACGGGAAATCCGAAACTTTGTCAAAACCCCGTTTTACCGGGTGATTGCCAAAATTGGCATGTGCGATACGCTTTTGGACGCGGAGTGGCGCGTCTGTGCGGCTTCCCGTTATGTTCAGTCGCCGAAGCTTTATAAGGAAAACGGATTTTTAAAAGAGGAAACCGCCAAAGAACTGGTGGAAGCGGTTACGGGCCTGCCTATGCAGGTGGAAAAAATAGAAAAGAAGAAGGAAACCAAAAAACCGCCGCTGCTTTATAACCTGGCCGAGCTGCAGAACGACTGTTCCCGGTTTTTTAAGATCAGCCCCGACGAAACGCTTGCCGTAGTACAGGAACTGTACGAAAAAAAGCTGGTCACTTATCCGCGTACCGACGCCAGGGTGCTTTCTTCGGCGGTTGCCAAGGAGATCCATAAAAATATCGGCGGTTTGAAACAAATTCCCGGCATGCGCCCGTTTGCGGAAGAAATTTTAGAAAACGGAACGTATAAGAATATTGCGAAAACCAGGTATGTCAATGATAAGCAGATTACCGATCACTATGCCATTATTCCTACCGGGCAGGGGATTGGCGCGTTAAATACGTTAAACCAGCGGGCAGTGAATGTATACGAAGCGATTGTGCGCCGTTTTCTGGCGGTTTTTTACCCGGCGGCCAGTTATCGCAGGATAAGCCTGACCGCAGGCGTGACGGATCTGCCCGGGGGAGAGCGGACGTATACGGAGCAGTTTTTTGCGGGATGGAAAGCGCTGTTGGATCCCGGTTATTTAAAGGTGATGCAGTATTCGTTTCAGAAAAAAAAGAACGCCGAAGCGCAGGAGAATGTCTGCAACGAGGCGCTGCTGAACCATATTTCGGGGCTAAAAAAGAAGGATCCGCTTACGGTTGCCGGATATGAAATTAAGGAAGGGGAAACCTCCCCACCCAAGCGCTACAATTCCGGTTCGATGATCCTTGCGATGGAAAATGCCGGGCAGCTGATAGAGGACGAGGAACTGCGCGCGCAGATTAAGGGCAGCGGGATAGGCACCAGCGCCACCCGCGCCGAAATTTTAAAAAAACTCGTTGCCAACAAGCACCTGGCGTTAAATAAAAAGACGCAGACGCTTACGCCCACGCTGCTGGGGGAAATGATTTACGATGTGGTAAACGCTTCGATCAAATCCCTGTTAAACCCGGAACTAACGGCAAGCTGGGAAAAGGGCTTAACGTATGTGGCCGAGGGCAGTATTACGACGGAAGAATATATGGTGAAGCTGACGAAATTTATTGAAAGCCGTACAAACGGCGTTTTGAACCTGCATAATCAGTCTGCGCTGCGGGAACATTTTGACCGGGCGGCGCAATATTATAAAAAAGAGAAGGAAACGGAAAAGAAGTAAAGGAGGATATTATGGAACAGTGCAAGGTGGAATGTCTGTATGATTTAAACGAAACGATTGCGGCGGAATTATTAAAGAGCGTAACGTATCCGTGGGAAGCATTAAAAGGGATCGGCGATTTTATCCGCAGGATCGGGCCTTCGTTGGATCCGGCGGTTTATGAGAAAAGAGGGGAAGAAATCTGGGTGGCGAAAAGCGCGCGCGTTGCGCCGACGGCATGTCTGAACGGGCCTTTGATTGTGGATGAAGAGGCGGAAATCCGCCACTGTGCATTTATCCGTGGAAGCGCGATTGTCGGGAAGGGAGCCGTGGTGGGCAATTCTACGGAATTAAAGAATACGGTGCTTTTTAACGGCGTGCAGGTGCCGCACTATAATTATGTCGGGGATTCTGTGCTGGGGTATAAGTCCCATATGGGAGCCGGGTCGATTACGTCGAATGTGAAGTCGGATAAGACGCTGGTACTGGTAAAAGACGGGGAGCGGCAGGCGGAAACGGGGCTGAAAAAATTCGGGGCGATGCTGGGCGATTTTGTGGAGGTCGGATGCAATTCTGTGTTAAATCCGGGAACGGTTGTCGGCAGGCATACGAATATATATCCGCTTTCTATGGTGCGCGGCGTGGTTGCGGCAGATTCGGTTTATAAGAATCAGAGTGAGATTGTGAAAAAGGAGTAAGAGGGGCTATGCTGTATACGAAGGAACAGGAGGAAGAAATCCGCAGGGTTATCCGGGTGTTTGAGGGATATTTGAAGGACAGCCCTTATCTGGATCTGGTCTGGTCGGATAAGGTGGGGTTTGTGCTGCTGAAAATCAGTACGGAACACAGGAGCCTGGAGGGGGAGTCTTTGGTGATTGAGGACGCGGAAACGCTTTGCGAGGAGCTGTTTTCGGAGATTGCTTTGGATGTGCTTTTGGAGTCGGGGAACGATCATGAGAGCATGGCGGCAGATGAGGCGGAGGGGGCGGAAATTGAGAG
>CAMSEJ010000166.1 GCA_947057405.1 uncultured Roseburia sp. | reverse complement strand
TTCCCTATACAGAACTTTTCTAATTCTACTCGAAACTATCGGCTCCATGGTACCGGAATAAGGGCTACGATTTTACGATTACTTCGTCTACCGCTTTTGACCATAAATGGATTTACGGCAGGAATATTTTCCAGAACATTTCCAGGATTGTGGACGATATATTCCAGAACTATTTATCCAGGCCGAATGTCAAGCAGCCGATTCTGACGCAGTACTGCGACGGACAGCGGGTAAGCTGCCCGAACTGGATGAGCCAGTGGGGGTCAAAGGATCTGGGGGATCAGGGGTACAGCTTTATTGAGATTTTACGGTACTATTACGGAAGCGATATGTATGTCAATGAGGCGGATGAAATTGCCGGAATCCCGTCTTCGTGGCCGCGGGAGGATCTTTCGATTGGCTCAAGGGGCGAAAAGGTGAGGCAGATGCAGTCGCAGCTGGTGCGGATCGCAAGAGCGTATCCCGCAATTCCGGTGATTGCCGCAGACGGCATATACGGGCCAAGGACGGCGGAAGCCGTCGAGATCTTCCAGTCTATTTTCGGGCTGCCGGTAACGGGAGTGGTGGATTATGCTACCTGGTATAAAATATCCGAAATTTATGTGGGCGTTACACGTATTGCGGAGTTGTTTTAACCGTTTTCCGCCGTTTGCGGGAAGCATGAAAAAAACAGCTGAAAAGTCTGATTCCAAAAGGCTTTGCAGCTGTTTTTCTGATCTGTTCCCCGGTCTTTTGGCAAAATCCGGTATTGCCGAAAATCAAAAGTATTAGACTTGATTTTATTGCGATTCTGTTTTAAAATAGACTCTATATGAATTGATTTAGAAGGAGGCAGTTGTAATGGAAAAAAGTATTTTAGTCGTCGATGACGACGCGATGAATTTAAAAAGGACCAAGCTGATTTTGCAGAAGTATTATGACGTGATATTTGCCGAGTCGGGAGAAGAAGCCTTAGAACTGTTAAAAAGCGAAAAAATAGATATGGTTCTTCTTGATATTGCAATGCCCAAAATGAACGGAATTGAAACCTTTGAGCACATGAAGGAAGCGGAGATTGACATTCCCGTCATTTTTCTGACAGCATCCGGGGATGAAGATGACGTGTTGAGCGCGCTTTGTTTAGGGGCGGTGAATTATCTGAAAAAACCATACGTACCGCAGGAATTACTGAAACGGGTTGCAAAGGGGCTTGAGAAGAAATGAAAACGGAAGAGCAGACAAGCATTCATCTGCTTTTAGCCAGCATTGTCACGGTGTTTGGCATAATGCTTATTTTAACTACAATTACTATGTCGTGGGAACCGTGGATGATACCGATTATTGTAATCGGAAGTTCTATTGTTTGGTTCCTTCATATTGGAAGAGCCGGTTCCAATGTGCTGTATGAGAATTTGTGTATCGGGCTGTTGATGATTGGTTTTTTTTTCTTTGGGGTGCATGGCGCCGTTCTTTTTGACGTGTCTGCCGTGGCCTGTTTGTTAGTTCTGATTTTTTCCATGTTTGACCGAAAGCGGCTGTTGTATCTGATGGCTGCTTTGTATCTTCTGGTGTTTTTGTATCATTTTCTGATTTTGCGCACGATTTCTTATGGGATGGGATTTCAGAATGCGGTACGCCTGGGCATCGGCGCGATGGTGGTGACAGGCGCGGCGCTGATTGCAAGGTACCGGATCGACAGGAGAAATGCGGCAAGAAAGAAGTACGACAACACGCTTGCGCAGTTAGAAACGGCAGGGCGGCAGAACGCTGAATTTATGTCGAATGTTTCCCATGAGATCCGGACGCCCATTAATATGGTGCTCGGTATCAGCGAGGTTGCGCTGGAAAAGGAGCTTTCCCCGGAACTGCGGGAGGATATTTTGTCCATCAAGATGGCGGGCAAGCGTCTGTCCAATCAGATCAACAACATTCTGGATTATACCGAAATTGTGGAGGGCACGCTGACTTCGGCAAAAGAATCGTATATGATTACGTCCCTGCTGAATGACGTGATTACAACCGTTTCCATGCAAAACAGCAGGCACCGGCTGGAAATCGTATTTGATATGAATCCGAAAATACCGGCGGTACTGATTGGAGATGTGGAAAAGATTTCCCATGTCCTTAAAATCCTTCTGGAAAATTCCCTTAAGTTTACGGAAGAGGGCGGTATCGGCATCTGTATTGAATATCGCAAGGAGACTTACGGAATCAATCTGATTATAGATATTTATGACACGGGAATCGGCATGACGGATTCCCAGATGACGCAGATGTGCGATGAGTTTTATCAGGCCGAGTCGGGAAGCAGCCGTTTTGCCGGGGGCCTTGGCCTTGGTCTTCCGATTGCCAGGGGCCTTTTGCATGCGATGGGCGGTTTTATTCATTTTGACAGTAAAAACCAGGAAGGCATGCAGGTCCATATTGTGATTCCGCAGGAGGTAGAAGACGATACGCCCAGCCTTTCAATTGCCAATGTGGAGCAGCTTTGTATCGCATGCTATTTCAGGACGGAAAAATACAGCTGTGACGAGGTCAGAGGTTACTATGACAAAATGATATTACATATGGTGGAAGGACTTGGCATTGAAGGATACCAGGCCCACAATTTTGACGGGCTGCTCAAGCTGCTGAAAAACCATAATCTGACGCATATTTTTATTGCGCAGACCGAATATGAGGAGAATACCTCTTTTTATGAACAGGCGCCCGGGCATATTCAGGTGGTCGTGATTGCCGAAAAGGATTTTACGTTAGACAGCGGCAGCCGGCTGCTTGTAATCCGCAAGCCGTTTTTTGCACTTTCCGTCGTCAATCTTTTAAACGGGGAGGTCAGCGAAAACGGGTTTGAAGAAGCCCAGGCGGCAGGCCGCAGGCCGTTTTCATGTACCGGAGTGCGGGTTCTTGTGGTGGACGATGAAGAAATGAACCTTGTGGTGGCAAGAGGGGTTCTGGGCAGCTACGGGCTGCAGATGGATACCTGCCTGAGCGGAAGGGAGGCAGTGGAACGGTGTAAAACAAATTCGTATGATATTATTTTCCTGGATCATATGATGCCCGGCTTTGACGGCGTGGAAACGCTGCGCCATATCCGGGAAATCGAGAACGGGAAGTATCAGGATCTTCCGGTCATTGCCCTGACGGCAAATACGATCAGCGGCGCGCGGGAAATGTTCCGGAACGAAGGCTTTACGGAGTTTATTCCGAAACCGATTGAACGTACCGTGCTTGAACGGGTACTGCGCAAGACGCTTCCCGAAAACTGTATCCGGTATCGTTCCATTTCTGAGGATTCGGATTCCCATAAAACGGATTCGGATACGCCCAAAGAGCCGGCGCAGCATCAGAACGGGCCGGACGGCGATTCGGGTACGTTTCTTGAAAAGCTGGCGCGGGACGGGTTCAACGTGCAGCTGGGAATGGAATACTGCTCTGACGAGGAAGAGTTTTATCGGGAGATGCTGCAGATGTTTGCCGAGCAGTATCCCCAAAAGCGGGATGAAATTGTTTCCCTGTACGAGGCTTCGGCGTGGGACGATTATGCGATTAAGGTGCATGCCCTAAAGAGCACTTCTCTGACAATCGGCGCGGAGCGGCTTTCCGAATGTGCAAGGATGCTTGAAGCGGCGGGCAAGAAAGCGGATGCGGAATATATCGCCCAAAACCATGGCGAGCTGCTTGGCCTGTACGAAAAAGTTTGCAGCAGCATTGAAAAAATATAGTTTTTTGCTGCTTTTTGAGAGCGTGTATGTTTTGAAAGGAGGAAATACTGCGTGTTCAAAAAATGGCTGGAACTAATCTTTGACCATAAGATCAGTCTGCAGGAGCGTATGTTCCGGATTGTTACGGGCATATGTATGGTCGCGCTGATGTTTATTCTGCCCATGGGCAGGAATCTTGTAAATCTGCTGATTTTGGCGGTAAGCATTGTCGGCATCTGGCTCATAGTAAAGATAAGTATTCAAAGAAAATGCATCAATTGCGGGGCTACGCTGATTTCGGCGCTGCTTTTAGTGCTTTTTCCGGTAAGCTTTTTTTCGGCGGGCGGCTTTTACAGCGGGATGCCGGAATGGTTTGTGCTTTGTTTTATTTATATTAACATTACGCTGACGGGCAGGCGGAAAGCCGCGTTTTTTCTGATGTGCACGGCGGAGACGCTGCTTTGCTATTACATTGCCTATTATTTTCCGCAGTATGTTGCGCAGAATACGCAGGGGCACTCTTTTTTTGATTCGGCGGCTTCGGTTATTATGGTGGGAACGCTCACAAGCGTTTTGCTTTTGTTTCTGAACAGGATTTACGAAGAGGAATACGAGATTTCCCGGCAGCAGAAAAAGGAAATTGAAGAGCTGAATAAGGCGGAAAATCATTTTTTTTCCAGTATGAGCCATGAAATCCGTACTCCGATCAATACCATTATCGGGTTAAATGAAATCATTCTGCGCGGGGATATTTCGGAGGACGTTGCCGAAAATGCAAGAAATATTCAGGGCGCCAGCAAGATGCTTTTGACGCTGATTAACGATATTCTGGATTTGTCCAAGATCAAATCGGGAAAGATGGATATTGTCAATGTTTCTTATGAGACAGGCGCGCTTTTTTCGGAAATTGTCAATATGATCTGGATCAAGGCGCAGCAAAAGGGGCTGGATTTCCGCCTGCATGTGGACGCTTCGATTCCGAGTATGCTCTGCGGCGACGAGGTGCGTATCAAACAGGTTTTGATCAATTTACTGAACAATGCCGTGAAATACACAAGCGAGGGAAGCGTTACGCTTTCCGTCCGGTGCGAACGTATCGCGCAGAACCGGGTGCGCGTCTGGTATTCCGTAGAGGATACCGGGCTGGGCGTAAAAAAGGAGAATATCCCGTATATTTTTAATGCGTTTAAGCGGGTGGACGAGGAGAAGAACCGCCACATTGAAGGAACCGGGCTGGGGCTTAGCATTGTCCATAAGCTTGTGGAGTTAATGGGCGGGGAGATCAGCGTCAACAGTATCTATACGAAGGGTTCTATTTTCAGTGTCGTGCTGGATCAGGATATTATAGACGAGAATGAACTGGGGACGTTTACGCTGTCTTCCCATATCAAAAACGGCGACCGGGAACAGTACAGGCAAAGCTTTGATGCGCCGGAAGCGCATATCCTTGTCGTAGATGATAATGAAATGAACCTGATGGTGGTGCGCAAGCTGCTTGCCGAGACAAAGGTTCAGATCGATACTGTTGCAAGCGGCGCGGACTGCCTGAAAATGACGCTGCTCCAGCACTACGACGGCATTTTGATGGATCATCTGATGCCGGAAATGGATGGGATTGAATGCCTGCATGCGCTGCGCGCGCAGCCGGGAGGGCTGTGCCAGGATACGCCTGTGATTGCTCTGACCGCAAATGCGGGGAGCGACAACCAGCTTCTTTATCGAAAAGAGGGGTTCAGCGGGTATCTGGCCAAGCCGGTGAACAGCGCTTTGCTTGAGGCGGCGGTGCTGAGTATTCTGCCGAAAAATCTGGTGGAGCTGAGCGAGGAAACCGAACAGACGGAGATAGGGAAGGATGTTTTGATTTTTGAGCAGGCCAAGCAGCGCTCCCTGATTGTGACGACAGACAGCGTATGTGATTTGCCGGAGGCTTTGAAAAAGGAATTTGGTATTTCTACATGCCCGTATTATGTCTGTACGGAGGAAGGCAGGTTTTTGGATGATCTGGAACTTGGCGCGGACGAACTGCTTGAGCATATTTCCGCCGGGAAAACCGGATATTCCCAGGCGCCGGCCGTGGAGGATTATGAGCGGTTTTTTGCGGAAAAGCTGACGAGATCGGAAGAGCGTCGTGTAGGGAAAGAGTGTGGTACCGTGTGTAGATC
>CAMSEJ010000165.1 GCA_947057405.1 uncultured Roseburia sp. | reverse complement strand
TTCATAGGGCTGTGGGTCTCTTGATGGGATCCATGGCCTTTTATATTTCAGGAAGAAATTCATACTCTGACAACATGCCATATTTTCGGCAGGATTGTACATTCACAGACAGCACTGCGCAGTCAATTGGATAAAGTTGCTACGCTTATAACATCCTCTGTAATATCCAATGTTATATATTGTATCTGATTCAGATAATCTATCATTTGTGTCTTCTTTGGTTCAGGACAATTTTGTATTTCTTTTAATGTGACTGTAGACAAATATACATCATATTTTCCATCCTTAAACATTTCCCATAACCGTCTGGTATCAGCCATTTTCTCAGGCACATCTTCCTGTAATAAATGACTGACAACAGACGTATCCAGATACACGTTAAGGACACAATTCATTCGCTGCATTGCCGGACACAATGCAGCGAATTTTTTAACGATGAAATGTCATTCTCTATGAATTCAACGAAACCACTTCTGATACTTCGCCTTCTTCCCCTTCGGCGCCTTTAACACGGCATTCTTAGCAATCCCTTTAAACGCCTGTTTTCCCACGTTCCGAATCTTGCTGCTCTTCACCGTCACACTCTTTAACGCCCTGCACCGATAAAATGCCTTGGCCCCTATCTGCGTCAGCTTCGTACTCTTCAAGTTCACCTTCTTAAGCTTCCTGCAGCCCGAAAAAGCACTCGCCCCTATCTTTGCCACATGCTTTCCGACTACGGCCTGCTCCGCTTTCCGATAACCCAAAAACGCCTTCGCCCCGACGGACGTCACCTTGTATTTTGCTCCGCCAAGCGTCACGCTGTCGGGCAGGGAAATCTTTTTCCGGTTTTTATTATGACTCCCGACCGCTTCCACCGTTTTTTTGGACAGGCTTGTCACTTTGTAGAAATAACCGCCGTTCTCATAAACCTTCCCCTGTGCAATCTCTTCCTGCGGTACGCCCGGTCCCGGCAGGGGCGAAGCCTTTGTTACGGTAATCCGGATGCTTCCGGTTACGCCGCTTTTGTCCGCCGCAGCGGCAGTTATGTCAGCCGTCCCTTCCGCAACCGCCGTCACCACGCCGCCCGCGTCCACCTTTGCGGCCGCTTCGTTGGAAGAAGACCAGGTAACCGCCTGGTTTCCGGCATGTTCCGGCAGAATCTTCGCCGATACGCGGATCTGTTCTCCCGGAGCTAAAACCGTGCGCTCTGCCGTTACCGTAACAGACTCGGCAAGCGGCGCCGGTATTTTTTCAAATTCCGCCAAAACGGTTACATCTGCCGCCGGCATTACAAAGGTCTCCCCGTCAACCGGCGTCTCGCTTTTGTCCGCTTTGTTTTGATAGCGCAGACTGCCCGGTTTTATGCGGTACCCTTCTTCGGGAAAGGCAAGTACAGTAACTTCCTCTCCCGCTCCGGCAATCGGATTCGTAATGATCAGCGCCCCGTTTTGGGCTGCGCCCGCTTCTGCAAAAAAGCTGCTGTTTAAAGTAACCGCGCCCAGGTTAAAATTCCCCCATCTTTCGTCATATAACGCTTCATTGCTGATTTCCACCTCAAGCACGGCGCCCGGATCTTCAAGCAGATAATCCAGATAGACAGCCTGATACAGCGCGGGCGCTTCGGAGGCCAGCTCGCCCGTATCAAAATATTCGGTATACTCTTTTACCGCTTTGCCCGCCTTCGTTACGGCAGCGTTTATTTTCACCCTTGCCGACCATGCGCCAAGGTAAATGGCTGCCTGCTGCCGCCTGGCCCGATACGGCAGGGTAAACCGGATGCCGTTTCCCTCTTGTTCAAACACGATTCCCCGGTTAAATGTCCCTTCTTTTTTCTTCGTCCCGTCGGTATAGGAAAATACGGTATCGCACGGATCGCCGTTTAGCTTGGTGACTTCCGTAATGGCGGAAAGCCCCGTAATCCCGTTTGCGTCCGCTTTTTGTTCGATTTGTGCCAGATCGGCGCTGTCAAACAGCTTCCAGTCGGCGCTGCCTTCTTCGGTCAGATTGACGGACGCAGGCTGCGCGGCCCGTGCTACCTGTACCTGGGTATCGGTATTATCCGGGTTCTCCCCGTCCACTGCCAAAACCGTCACCGGAACCGTAATTTTCATCGTTTTTGCGCCGCATACCGCAGTCACCTTCAGTACGGTTTCCAGATCCTTCTGCGGCTTTATGGGGTTTACGACCGTGCCGTCGTTTCGCAGCCCGTACCTGCCCGTATGGCTGCTGCTTTCAAATGTAAACGACGTCCCGTATACGCCGCCCGCCACGTTGAAATCCAGCCGCTGCAATACATGGGCAAAATCCGTATTCCCGCCCAAAACGCGCGCCTTTATTTCCAGCCAGTCGCTGTAGGCGCGCTGTGCGTCTGTACGCGCCGTCTGTTCCGGAATCTGTGAAACAATTTCGGAATCCGAGGATTCCTGCCCTCCCTTAAGCCCGGTTACAAACACGTCGTAACGTTTGTAATTTTCCAGATTGTTTACCAGATACGGCAGCTTTGCCGTCTGCTTCATCTGCCAGCCGCTTTCTTCTGATTTTTTATAGTAAATGCGGTAAGCGTCATACCCGACGCCTTCCGGCGCTTTTGCGTCGACCAAAAGCCCCGCGTTTTTGGATACGGCAGAAATTTGCTCCGGGGCTTTTACCGCCTTGCCGCCGCCGTGTTCTAAGGCAATGGCTTTTAAGCTGATTTCACCCTGCCCGGCGCCGTCTTGTGCCATTGTAACCGTAACCATCATATTTGTGTCCCTGGCCGCGCAGTTGGGGATTTCAACCGCGTAAACGGTTTCTTCGTCTCCTCCTTTCAGCCGGGCAATTTCTGTCACCTCAGAAGCGTCCATCAGATCGGCTTCCACCGTTGCCGTACCGCCTTTTACGCCCACTAAGACTTTTGCGGTCTGCATCGTATTGGAAGCGGGAACCAGAAACATAAAGCCCTCTTCGCCGGACGGCGAGGCGGTTTTTACATATTCCATGGCATCCGCCGTCCCAAGATTCTGCATCGTCTCACTTTCGCGCAGCAACGCCGGGTAATTTTCGTTTGTCCGGTAATAGCCCACGGTATTGACATTGAAAATCCTGCCGGATCCCATCGCCTTCTGCCCCGGCAGCCCGTCGCCGGCCTCCTCGTCCTGCCCGTCAAAAACAACGGCGCTCTCCGCCCGTTTCAGCCGGTCCGCCGCAAACGACGTTTCCGCAAGCTTTGACGTTTTGATGCCCAGATAGCTTTCGTTCCCGTCGGTCCCTTCCACCGTATAGGTATGCGCCCCGGCTTTTACCGGTATCGTCTTGCTGCGCCCGCCGACTTTTGCGCGCAGTTCAAAATCGCAATCCGCCTGAACGGAAATCTTTGCGCCGGATGTGCCGCTGACCCTTTTTTCACTGGAAAGGCTGACGAAATTTTCCCCGTCCGGGCCGTGAAAGCACAGATTGTCTATGCCAAATGCTTCGGTCAGCTGTATGTTCCATTCTATTGCGTTTTCACTGCCTTTTATTGTAACCCCGGCAATGTCTTCGATCACGGAACCGATTCCAAGCGCGCCCGCCCAGCCCACAAAATTTGCCCGCGCAGGCTGTGTGTCCGAAAACTCGGTAGAACCCGGGAGCGCATATTCCGTCGAATAATTTTCCCAGAGCGTATGCAAAAACGACCCGTACCTGTCGTACGCTCCCTTTGTGCAGACGTCCGCAAGCCCGTTGATGTGCCGTACCGCCTCTTCAAACGCGATTTCGTCATACCCGTACCGCTGCAGCCCTTTTAACCACTGGAACGAAGCCGGCGACCACATCGCCCCGTTCCAGTATCCGCCGGTGGATTTAAACGACGGATAGTCATAGCATACGGTGGACAGCCCGTTCGGGCGGAACATCTTATTGGAATTTAAGGCGTATTCCTCTATCATCCGCTCCGCCTGCTCTTCTGTCGCCGCCCCCGCGGCCAAAGACCAGAACGCCATCGGCGTTACGACGTCCTTTAATTCCCCCGTCCGGCTGTCCGCGTTAAAAAAGCAGCCCTTTTCTTCGGACCAGAGTTTTTGCCGGATCAGCTCCGTCAGTTCTTCGCCTTCGATCCGGTATTTCTCTTCCAACGCTTCATATTCCTGCCGCTCGGCCGCGGTCAGCCCTTCTTTTTTCTGTGCTACCTCGGCGGCAATCTTTCGGATATAATCCGCCGCCTGCACCTGCTGGAAGGACATGTCCTTTACGGCCTGCCCCCAGCCCTGGTAATCCTGATCCGGCGTATTGTCAAGCCCGCTGCCCTGCCCGTTCGACACATAAAGCCCTTCCATCGGCCCCGATTTGTGCCTGCGCGTGCGCTTGATAAACTGATAATAAGAATCCAGCCGTTCCAGAATGGTCTTCCCTTTGATTACTTTTAAAAACCGGTCGATATCCCCGTGAATCTGGTACTGCTCCCACTCCGCCCAGGCGAACATCGGCGGGTTGACGGCGTCCACGTTCCGGTAATCCGTATAAAAATCCCGCCCGTCTGCTTCATAAATCATCCGGCAGATAAAGCCGTCCGACTCGCCGCCCGTATCGTACTGGTGATAATAAAAATTGTCCATGGAATTTAACGTCGGAAACTCATGCTGCGCATATTTGTCAAACAGCATCATAAACAGCGTGTCCCACTGGAAAATCCGGTCGTCAAACGCCTCGTCCACATAGTAAGACTGCGTTTCGTCCGTCGTAAGCTCCGGATTTAAGCCTTTTGAAATGGCCCGGATATTGCTCTTATGGCTCTCCCACGCCGTCTCATAGAGCGTTTCCCATTCCTTATGCTCTGAAAAATGCACCTTTGGGACGCGCTCCATATCAATTTCATATCCTCCCGCCACAATCTCGGGGGCCGCCTTTACCGAAAGCGGCGCGCCCGCAAATACCGCGGTTCCAAACAAAATACCTCCCAGTGCGCCGCTGACCCATCGTTTAAAATTTTTCATAAAATCTCTCCCTTCTTAAAAAAACGGGCATTCCCGGCAAAGCGCGTCTATGCCCTTTGCCGGAAATGCCCTGTATGGTCTGTTTCCAGTGCCGATACCCTTTGATAAAACCACTGTAACATACACGCGAACTCTCTGTCAAACTATTTTGCCGCTACCATGTTACCACACGCGTCGCCGCCTTCTCCCGAAACCGCGCGTCGTGATCCACCACGATCATGGTCGGGCAGTACGTTAACAAAAGCTCTTCGATCTGCATCCGCGAAAAAACGTCAATATAGTTCAGCGGCTCATCCCAGAGGTACAAATGCGCCGGCACCGCCAGGCTTGCCGCGATGGAAACCTTTTTCTTCTGCCCTTCCGAAAAATCTTCCATATTTTTATAAAACTGCTCCCGTTCCAGATCGAGCTGTCTGAGCAGTGCAAAAAACAACGCCTCCTCCAGCCCCTCTTTTTGGCAAAACGCCTGCAGCCCGCCTTTCAAATGCCCCGTATCCTGACTGACATAAGAAAGAATCAGGCCCGACCCCACAGACAGCTCCCCGGATACGCACAGCTTTTCCTTCTGTTCCATCCCCTGCGCGCGAAGCAGAGCTTTTAAAAACGTCGATTTGCCGCATCCGTTTCCCCCGTGCAGAAAAACGCGCTCTCCCTGCATCAGTTCAAACGACACGTTTTTCAATACCTCGCGATTGCCGTCCTCGTACCCGACCGAGACATCTTTGCCGTATACCAGACGTTTGCTGTGATACGTAAGCGGATTGAGCCGCAGCGAAGCGGGGCGTTCCAAATCCAAAAGCAGCCCTTCCTTTGCCTGCATCGTCCGCTGTATCCGCTGCTCATACTGCTTGACGCGCTGGTTCATCTTCTTGGTCTTTGCGCCGATATAAGCCCTTGCGCCAAACGGCCGGTCATGCTCTAGATCGGAAGAGCACACGTCTGAACTCCAGTCACATGG
>CAMSEJ010000164.1 GCA_947057405.1 uncultured Roseburia sp. | reverse complement strand
CCGGATATACAAAAAAGAGAAAGCAAACAGGTAACAAAAGAACAGGATAATTTGGGCAAAAAACAAGAGCAAATCCCAAACAGGCAAGGTATGTCCGGCATAGAAAACGGGCAAATAGGAGAAGGCGGACAAGTACCAAAAGAACAGGATATTTCAGACAGCCAAAGCAGGCAGCCGTTTGAAACACAAAACATACCTGGCACAAAAGACAATCAAACGTCTGGAGGACAGTTGATACCCGACAGAAAAAACACTCATTCTGCAGACGGGCAGGATACGGCCAACAATGAAAACAATCCTGTCTCAAACAGCGCCGCGTCCTCCCAGCAGGCACAGCAGCCCTGCATACCAGACGGCCCCGGACAACACGAGCAAAATCAGGCGTCCGGCAGCGCCACGCCTGCAGCGCCCGATTACGTCCAGGAAGAACTTGTCTACGAAGGGAAATTTCTCTCAGAAATCTCCAGACGGCAGCACAAAATCATCGGTCAGCTGTTTGGCACCTACTGGCTTGTCGAATACGACGAAAAGCTTTTTATCATCGACCAGCACGCCGCCCACGAAAAAGTGCTGTATGAAAAAACGCTTGGTTCGTTAAAAGAAAAGGAAAGCGCCACGCAGCTTCTGTCCCCGCCGATGATACTGACCTTAGACAATCAGGAAGAACAGGCGCTTTCTTCTTTAGGGCAGCACCTGAATGCGCTCGGCTTTGAAATCGAGCCGTTCGGCGGCCGGGAATACGCCGTCTGCGGCGTGCCCGGGAATTTGTTCGGCCTTGACGCCAGACAGATCCTGTTAGAAATTTTAGATTCCCACGAGGAAATCAAAAGAGCCGGCGCTCCGGAACAGATGCTTGAAAAAATTGCGTCCATGTCCTGTAAAGCCGCGGTAAAAGGCAACCACGCCTTAAGCCCGCAGGAAGCCAAGCGCCTGATTGCAGAACTTTTGGAACTGGAAAACCCGTATTTTTGCCCGCACGGCAGGCCGACGATTATTTCGATGGGCAAGTACGAAATCGAAAAGAAATTTAAGAGGATTGTATAATATGAAACCGCCGCTTATCATACTCGCCGGGCCTACCGCGTCCGGCAAAACAGCGCTTTCCGTAAAACTGGCAAAAAGAATCGGCGGATCCGTTATTTCCGCGGATTCCATGCAAGTGTACCGTCACATGGATATCGGCTCCGCCAAAATCAGGCCAAAAGAAATGCAGGGCGTCCCGCATTACCTGATTGACGAGCTGAATCCGGACGAAGAATTTAATATTGTCCTGTTTCAGAAACTGGCGTCCAAATATATGCAGGAAATCTATGCCGCCGGGCGGATTCCGATTCTTGTCGGCGGCACCGGGTTTTATATCCAGTCCGTGCTCTACGGCATTGATTTTTCCGAAGAACGGGCGTCCGGCAAAATCCGGGAGGAGCTTACGGCATATGCCGTCCGGTACGGCAGCGAAGCGCTCCACAGAGAACTTGAAAAAGTGGACTTGCCCTCCGCAAACGCCATCCATCCCAACAATATCAAGCGCGTTATCCGCGCGCTCGAATTTTACCGGCAAAACGGCTATCCGATTTCGGAGCACAACCAAACGGAACGGCAGAAGCCGTCTCCCTATGCGTTTGCCTACTTCGTCTTAAACGAAAAACGGGAACAGCTTTACCAAAAAATCGAACGGCGCGTAGACCAGATGCTTGCGCAGGGCCTGCTTTCGGAGGTGGAGGCTTTAAAAAATATGGGCTGCCACAAAGGCATGGTGTCCATGCAGGGGCTTGGATACAAGGAACTGCTTTCCTTTCTGGACGGGGAACGGACCCTTCCGGAAGCCGTATCCGTTTTAAAACGCGATACCAGGCGTTTTGCCAAACGCCAGCTGACCTGGTTCCGCAGGGAACGGGACGTTATCTGGCTTGACAAGCAGGAATTTGACTACGATACCGATGCCATACTGGAGCGCATGATTACGATACTAAAAGAAAAGGGGATATTACATGAGTCACAATAACGCAATACAGCAGCAATACGAACGCCTCGGGATCTGCAAAGAGGTCTATGCCTTCGGCGCAAAAACAGAAGAAAAATTAAAAGCCCGCTTTGACGCGCTCGACCGGGTAACCGAATGCAATCAGCTGAAAGTCCTGCACGCCATGCAGCAGGCAAAAGTCAGCGCGGAATGCTTCCAGGCCACAAACGGGTACGGATACAATGATTTGGGCAGGGATACCTTAGAAGCGGTTTACGCCGCGTGTTTTTGCGCGGAAGACGCGCTGGTGCGCCCGCAAATCACCTGCGGTACACATGCGCTCGCCCTCGCCCTGTTATCGAACCTGCGCCCCGGGGACGAACTGCTTTCCCCGGTCGGAAAGCCTTACGATACGCTTGAAAGCGTAATTGGCATCCGCCCGGCAAAGGGCTCCTTAGCGGAATACGGCATTACTTACCGCCAGGTGGATCTGCTGCCCGACGGCAGTTTTGACTACGAAAAAATCCGGGCGGCGGTAACAAAGCGGACAAAGCTTGCCACCATACAGCGCTCCAAAGGCTACGCCACAAGGCCTACGCTTTCCGTAGCCAGGATCGGAGAGCTGGTCGCGTTTTTAAAATCCGTAAAACCGGACATTATCTGTATGGTAGACAACTGTTACGGCGAATTTGTCGAAGAAAAAGAGCCGCTTGAGGTCGGCGCGGATCTCATCGTCGGTTCTCTGATCAAAAATCCGGGCGGCGGCCTGGCCCCAATCGGCGGCTATCTCGCAGGCAAAAAAGAATGTGTGGAGAATGCGGCGTACCGTTTGACCTCGCCTGGGCTCGGCAAAGAAGTCGGGGCTTCCCTCGGCGTCATCCAGTCGTTTTACCAGGGGCTGTTTTTAGCGCCGACGGTTGTAAACGCGGCGTTAAAAGGCGCGATTTTTGCCGCAAACATCTATGAAACCCTGGGATTTGACGTTTTGCCAAACGGCTCCGAGGACCGTCACGATATTATCCAGGCAGTTACGTTTCACAATCCGAACGCCATGATTGCATTCTGCAAAGGCATCCAGGCGGCGGCTCCGGTGGATTCGTACGTTACGCCGGAACCCTGGGCCATGCCGGGCTATGACAGCGAAGTCATCATGGCGGCGGGCGCCTTTGTACAGGGCTCCTCCATCGAACTGAGCGCAGACGGGCCAATCAAGCCGCCGCACGCGGTTTATTTCCAGGGCGGTCTGACCTGGCACCATGCAAAATTCGGAATTTTAATGTCGCTGCAAAAACTTTATGAGCAAAATCTTGTTAATAAGGATCTAATGTGGTAGAATAAAACCTGGAATTTACAATCGAACCCTACAGGCAGGGAGTAGAAAGGACATTCCATGAACCAACACATCACGGTAAAAGAATTACCGGAATCCGAGAAACCCTACGAAAAATGCCTTCGTTTCGGGGCAGAGCACCTGTCGGACGCAGAACTTTTAGCGGTCATTATCCGTACCGGGACAACGGGGAAAAAATCCATTGAATTAGCGCAGGAGATTTTAAACCGCAAGGAAAAGAGCCTTTTAAACCTCTACAGCTTAAGCGTCAAAGAACTAAAGGGCATTCCCGGCATCGGCAAGGTCAAGGCGGTCCAGCTGAAATGCCTTGCGGAGATTACTAAACGGCTGACAAAAGCGACGCGCGCCCGTGAAGTATCTTTAAACAGCGCGTCTTCGGTTGCGGCTTATTATATGGAAGAACTGCGGCATGAGAACAAAGAAAAGCTGATTGTAAGCATGTATGATTCACAGTGCGTTCTGCTTGGGGACGAGGTGATCTCAGTGGGTACCGTAAACGCCTCGCTGATTTCACCCAGGGAAGTATTTCTTTGCGCACTGGCAAAGCAGGCAGTCCATATCATCCTGCTGCACAACCACCCCAGCGGCGCCCCGCAGCCCAGTATGCAGGACCGGCTTGTAACCAGGCGGATTGCAGAGGGCGGCGCATTGTTAGGGATACAATTATCGGATCACATCATCATAGGCGACAACCAATATTTCAGCTTTAAAGAGGAACATCTGCTGCACTCGCCATAAGCAGATTGAAGGGAGAACTACATGAATAACAATATTTACTGCATTGATTTGGGAACCTGTAATATCAAAGTCTTCTGCAAATCGACCGGCAAGATATTAAACGAAAAAAATACGATTGCCATTGTAAACAAGAACCAGATGTACGCTTATGGGGATGTTGCATATGCCATGTATGAAAAAGCACCGGAAACGATCCATGTCACGTTTCCCATCGTAAACGGCGTCATTGCCGATTTCAACAATGTACAGACCATGATTTTTGATTTCCTGGAAGCCCGTTCCAAGGGCAAGGTCCATGGCGCGGAATACATTGTGGCGGTGCCTACGGATATTACGGAAGTAGAGAAAAAAGCTTTCTTTGATCTGTTTTATAAAAGCAAGGTAAAGCCCAAAAACGTACTGCTCTGCGAAAAACCGATTGCGGACGCCGCGGGGCTTGGATTAGACGTCAATGAACCGACCGGGGTTATGGTGGTGGATATCGGCGCGGACACGACGGAGATTTCCGTTATTTCCTTAGGCGGCCTGGTGCTAAGCGACCTTCTGCATTTCGGCGGCAACCGGCTGGACGAGTCCATCATCAGCTATATCAAGCGCACCTTTAACCTGGTCATCGGGCAAAAGACCGCAAAAGCGCTAAAGGAGACGCTCGGCTCCGGCCTGCCCGGGCGGGAGGAGAGCATGATTATCGTCGGACGCGATTTGGTCAGCGGTTTGCCGATTGAACTCGAAATAAATGCACAGACTGTATATGAGGCGATCAAGGACAATCTGAGTTCCATCTGCAACTCCATTAAGATGATCTTAGAGAAAACGCCGCCCGAGGTTGCAAGGGATATCATCCACGCCGGGATTTACATTACCGGAGGCGGATCTTTGATCCAGGGGCTCGACGAGTTGTTTACGCAGATTACGAACATCCGCGTCAACACCTGCGAAAGCCCGGAAGAAACGGTGGTGCGCGGCCTGATCAAGATTATTTCCGACGACAAATACAAGCGTCTGACATTTAATATGAAGACAAGACTATTAAAATAATTGAGGTATTTTATGAGACGGAAACCAAAGTTTACATTTCCGGCCAGGTTTTTGCTGATCCTGCTTACGATTCTTGGCCTGGGCATGATTTACGCCAGCTATGCATTAGACATTACGGGCAGCCCTTTGAATACCGCGGCAGGCTATGTGTTTATCCCCATGCAGCGCGGGATCAACTATGTCGGACGCTTTATTTCGGATAAGGCGGACAATTTAAACGATTTAAGGGATGTCATGGAAGAAAATGCGCAGCTTAAGGCACAGGTGGACGAGCTGACCGCCGAACTCAACACGATTAAGCTGGAACAGTACGAGCTTGACAACCTGCGGGAGCTGTTGTCCTTAGATCAGAAATACCCCAGCTACAAAAAAGTCGCCGCCAGCGTCATTGGCAAAGATGCCGGCAACTGGTTTTCCATATTTACAATCGACAAGGGCAAAAACGACGGCATAGAAGTGGATATGAACGTCATAGCCGGGAAAGGGCTTGCCGGCATTGTAACCGACGTCGGGCCCAATTACGCAAGGGTGCGTTCGATTATTGACGATGTCAGCAAGGTCAGCGCAATGGTCGTTACAAATAACGACCGGTGCATTGTACACGGCGATCTGCAGGAAATGAACGCCAGCCAGCGGATCCTCTTTACGGATCTGAAGGATTCGGAGAACGAGGTGACGGAAGGAGCGGAGGTCGTTACCTCCAATATCAGCGATAAATACCTGCAGGGCATTTTGATTGGCAACATCGGCGAATTTAAAAAAGACGCCAATAACCTGACCAAATCCGGAACGCTTACGCCCGCCGTGGATTTTGAGCATCTGGA
>CAMSEJ010000163.1 GCA_947057405.1 uncultured Roseburia sp. | reverse complement strand
TGACCCGGAGGAAGACGGCGTATGTGCTGGAATTTAAGGTGGCAAAGCGGTTTGATGAACTGGACAAGAAGGCAAAAGAGGCGCTGCGCCAGATTGAAGAGCGGCAGTATGTACGGGAGCTAAACGACGACGGGTATGTATCCGTGGTGCGGTACGGGATGGCATTTTTTGGAAAAGACTGTGCGGTGTTCATGGAGAAATAAGGGTGCCTGCCGTTTCAAACACGATCTAATACATGCAGAATTTGATCCGGTCCGGGACGGGGCTGTTGTGTGAAGGGGATGAAACCTTCATGCGGCAGCCTTTGCCTGTTATCTGCAAAATTATCAATTAAAAACAGAGGAGGCCGGATTTGGATTTTGACGGGCAGGCAGAAAAGGAAAGTATTTAAAAAATTTTTTAAAAATTCGGTAGAAAAACGGCAGGTTTTTGCGTTTTAATAGTGAATCTATAAAATTACGGAGACAGGCACGAGGAGGGATATCGAATTGTTATGCACGGCAGCACTGGAAACAGAGCGGGATCGGGAAAGTTTCCAAAAAATCTATGAGAAAAATTATTTAAAAATGTACCATGTCGTAAATACCATGCTGGGGCAGCAGGCAGATGCAGAAAATGCGGTACATGAGGCGTTTTTGTCTCTGGCAGAAAATTTTGGGAAGTATGCGCGCTTAACGGGAAGCAAAATGACGGGATTGTGTGTTTCCATAGCGAAAAATAAAGCAATTGATATCTTGCGTGCCAGGAACCGTTACAGTGAGGCGCAGCTGGAAGAGCTGGTATTATATGATAAAAGAGAGGAGGTAAATCCTGAAGATGCACAGGAGGCAGACGAAGACAGCCGTATGATCCGGCGGGCATTGCGCGAGCTGCCGGACGTGTTTCGGGAAGTATTAGTTTTAAAATATTTTTATGGTCTGAAAAATAAGGAGATTGCCAAAATACAGGGAGTATCGGGCAAGGTAGTAGAAATGCGGTTGTACCGCGGGAAACAGAAATTGAGGGTGATATTGGATGAAGAAGAAGTGGAGTGAGGAAGATGACAGGATAAAAGAGTTTGTGGGCAAGCTTTGGGAATACGAAATGTCGGGAATTTTGGACGAAGAGGGGCGGAACGAGAATGACAGGCTGTCGGATTCGTTTTACCGGAAAATGAATATTCTGGTTCAAAAACAGACGAGAAAGGTCAGGCGAAAAGCATGGATGCAGGGAATTGGCGCATCAGCAGCAGTTTTTCTCATCTTCTTTCTGATTTACAATCCCGGTTTTGTGGTTCAGGCGGCAAACCGGGCGTTCGAGTGGTTTTCTGATCATGTTTCATTTCAATTTCAATACGATTCGGATGTGAACGAAATTCCGGAATACCAGATTGGGTATGTGCCGGAGGGGTATAAATGGGTTGATGATGCGTACGATGCGGGTTCAGGTATGATAGTATATTATCATAATGAAAGAGGATATCTTTATTTGGTTTATGGAGTGATTGACAGCTCCATCGGAGTGGATAATGAGAATAAGAAATTATTGATCTTAGAAGGAAAAAATAATCAAGAAATTTATTATTTAAAAAGTACGGATAATGATAGTTCTATAACCTGGCAAAGCGAAGATGAAAACACGGTGTTTAATTTAAGCGGAGTTTTAACAGAAGAGGAACTTTTGAAAATATATAATTCTATTAAAAAAGTAAAAAAATAAAAAATTAAAAATTGGTAGAGAAAATGGTTTCTGCTGCGTTTTTATAGTAGGTGCATGAAAATATGCCTAAAAAATAGGAAAGGAGGCGGAAGAGATGCGGGGAAAACGAGGTGTAATCAAAATATTAGTGGTATTGTTTATGGTATGCATGGTTCAAAGCGTGTCAATCAAAGCGGCTGATTGTATGCCCATGTATGTAAGTACATCTACATGTAGTGTAATGTTGACTTTTAACAGTAACACAGCGAAATGCTCAGCAATTGTTACAGGTAGAGACGGAACAACCAGTATTTCAGGAACTTTGAAATTGTATGATGTTACAGAAAGTAAAACTGTGAAAAAATGGTCTGTCAGTAAACTCGGGGCTTTTTGCAGTGCAAGTAAAACAGCTACTGTAAAGTCAGGACATACATACAGACTAAAGTTTACCGGCAAAGTATTGGACAGGAATGGGAACAGTGAATCTATTACAAAAAAAGTAAAGAAAACAAACTAAATTACAAAGGAGTGCGGAAAATATGTTAAAAAAATTGGCAATTTTAGGATTAACAACGGCAGTCGGGTTATGTTCTTTAACAGTAGTAAATGCACAGGAGAGTGTTAATATTGCAGATGAAGTGACATTTACAGATGAAAGCGAGTGGAAGAAAGAGAATGGCGAATTTGAGTATCCTGTCACAGCAGAGGATAATGAATGGAGTAAATTAGATAGCCATGGAGCAATGGTTGCTGCTTGTAATGCGCCAAAAGAAGTATTGGATAATTTAGATTCTCCTGAATTAGTGGAATTGATGCTGGATTATCCGCTGTTAGGTGATTTAATGCTTTATGATGATGTGAATATGGGGTTTTCGGTATTGGCAGAAAATTCTAATATTTATAAAGAAATCGTAAGCAGAGCAGATGGGGCAGAAGCGTTGCTAAAGGCATATTGTGATTTGGATGTAACTAAAAAATCGGCTTTTTCACAAGAAGAAATTTCAAAATATGAGTTAAACCCGGATGTTTTATTCGATGATATGCAATATAACAATTTATCCGCGAAAATTGAAAACGAACAGGAAAATATTATCACAACAATCTTTTTGGAGGCGGCTTTAGCGCAAAAAGATGTGATAGAAGATCTGGATAGGGCAGCTTTGGAAATCTTAGTAGAGGAAGCAGAGGAAAAGACAGCGGAAAAAGATGCATCGAATGTCTATTCTGCGTATACAGATACTATTTATTCAGTAGCTAAAGATGCAGGAAGCCTTGAGAAATTTGGTACAGCAGTGCAAAGCAGAAAAGCAATATATGTAAAAACACCAAAAGGATCAAAAGTGGAAGTGCTCAAGAGGGGATATAATGCAAGCGAGTCAGCAAGTGCGTATCAATATACACAGTCAGCTTATCCAAAGGCAACAATTGTATCTGCTGCAACAACAGAATATAATTGTCATTCATTTGCATGGTACAGCCAAAATACTACTACAAACAAGTATTGGATGAATAATCCTGGTGCATATATGTCAGATGGAAGTTACACACATGTTGGTTCTAAGCCTACAAATAAAAAACAGAAAGTATGCTATGTGAGGTATCCTTATCAGAATCCGTATATACATTCGGGAATTGTTATCAAAATTAATGGAGAAAAAATAAGAATAAAATCAAAATGGGGAGCTGGACCTTTAGTAAAACATAATGTAAAATATAGTCCATACGAAGGGACACCGGTTTATTATAAGTAGATTTCTTATGTTACATCCGATATACCGAATAAATTGTAATTTTTAAAAAAGCTCAAAAAAGAGAGGAGCGATAAAAATATGCATTTTAAAATATCAGAAAAATTAAACGGGATCAAAATATGTACGGCGACTATCTTAGCGGGAGCTGCCTTTTTGGCAGCTGCCTGTACCGGAGGGCATCCGTATGACAGTTATCTTGCAGATTATCTGCACGTTTCACAGGACAGCTGCATACAGACAGGGCAGAGTGTGCGTGCAGCAGATATTCATATGTCTGTAAATTCCTATTACAGGGGAGAACGTGCAATGGTAATGCTTCTCTCATTTGAGCGTGCAGACGGAAAAAAGCTGGAAGAAGGATTAGAACCCGAAGAAATATCCGTTCAGGGAGACTGCGCCGGGGAGGTGCTGTTAAATGATGTGATGCAGTCGGAGGACAGAACGGCAATATTGAGCGTGCTGACATGCAGCATACAAAACGGGGATTCCGATTCCGTGAAAGTATGCGTGAAAAATATGTCTGCAGAAGATCACTCTGTATCATATGAAGGAATATGGGAGACAGAGTTTGATGCGGGACAAAAACAAAAGGAAACGGTTTTGGTGAGAAAAGCAAATCCGGTAAACGTAAGGATTTTGGGTACGAATACGGATTTTACGGTCAAACAGGTGACGTTTGACAAAAATACATTGTGTATAGAATGCGACAGGAAGGAAAATGCATTTTGCGCGGCGGAACTGCTGTCCTCTTATTGGGAAAACGGAAAAGAGATATCGCTTGAATATAACGACGGGAAAAAAGAGCTGACGGATTTGTATTGTTATCTGTCCAACGACGGGAATTTATATCTCTCTGTAAAGGATGTCAGGCAGTTAGAGGGTGTGGAGCAGATTTATCTGGAGGGACAGGCGTTATTTGAAAAATAGGAGACAGGGAAAAGGAGAAATTTTTATGAGAAGTAAGCAGGCGCTGTGGAAAACAGCAAAAATCGGCCTGCTGCTTTTTACAGCCGCCGCCGTTGTGTTTTTGGTTCGGCATTGTTTTGGGGTGTATCTTACGCCGATAGAATGGAACTGCCGGGCGCGTCTGATTCTCGATGACGGCACAGAATATCCGCAGGTTGTCCCGGTACGGATCAAAGCCGGTTTTTACCGGTATACGGTTCACGCCGGCATTCGATCCGATTACTTAAATCTGACGGCGTCCGTCCGGGACAAAGAGCTGTTTGACGGATCCGTTGTGTATTGCTTCAACGACTGGCAGTGGCAATGGGCTGCACAGGACAGAACGGAACAGGGATTCGGGCATATTGACCGGCAGGCGGTTTTTACGGATTTCGGAACAAATAAAAAAAATCCGGCGTTTGTGTTTTGTATTGACGATGTTTCCAAAATTACGGACGGCGGTGCTCCAGGCAGGAGGGGGCTCTTAATCGCACCCAAATGGAACACGGACCGCACGGAGGATATTGTACAGAGCCTTGCTGCGGATCCCGATACGGGAGAGCAGGAGGACAAATACGGTTATCCCGGCGATTGCGGGGAGCCATGCTTTGCCATAGAGAATACCAAACGGCTGAAACAGATCAAAGAAGGAAAGAAAATGCCGCGCAGGCGCAGAATAATCTGTGTCTGCCGCGGCATTTCTTTTGATTCGTATTATTTGCAAAGCTCTTTGGCGAGCGCATCAATTGCAGCGGTGCTTTCTTCATTTAATGCGGACATGATTTTGACCGTTGTTTCCGTAAAGGTAAGATCCTTGCAGCCTTCTAACATGCTGCGCATTTTCTTAGCGGCCGTCGGCGCCCAGGAACCGTTTTCGATAAGCCCGATGGTACGCTTCTGATAATTCCGCTCCGTCAGCTCGTGGATAAATTCGCGCATAAACGGGAACACATCGCCGTTGTAGGTCGGGGTAGCCAGGACAAGCGTTCCGTAACGGAATGCGTCTTCTACCGCTTCCGCCATATCGCAGCGCGCCAGATCGTTTACCACGACCTTCGGGCAGCCGCCTTCGCGCAGCCTGTCTGCCAGCAGTTCCACTGCTTTTTTGGTGTTGCCGTATACGGAGGTATAGGCAATGACAACGCCTTCGGTCTCTACGGAATAGGAAGACCATGTATGATAAAGCTCCAGATAGTAGCCCAGGTTTTCTTTTAAGATCGGGCCGTGCAGCGGGCAGATTGTCTGAATGTCCAGTGCGGCCGCTTTCTTTAAAAGGTTCTGTACCTGTACGCCGAATTTGCCGACGATGCCGATGTAATAGCGGCGGGCTTCGCATGCCCATTCCTCTTCTACATCCAGTGCGCCGAATTTGCCGAACCCGTCGGCGGAAAATAAGACTTTGTCAAAGCTGTCATATGTTACGATTACCTCCGGCCAGTGCACCATGGGTGCCGCGACAAAGGTAAGGGTATGCTTTCCTAATTCCAGTGTATCTCCGTCTTTTACCACAAGCTGCCGTTTTGGGTAGTCCAGATCGGAAGAGCGTCGTGTAGGGAAAGAGTGTGGTACCTTGTGTA
>CAMSEJ010000162.1 GCA_947057405.1 uncultured Roseburia sp. | reverse complement strand
TCCTTTAGGGTTTCCTTACTCTTGCCGCACGGCATATAGGTATCCTTTAGGGTTTCCTTACTCTTGCCGCACGGCATATAGGTATCCTTTAGGGTTTTCATTTTAACCTGCCTTTTTATTTCTGTTTTTCAAATATGAGACGAAGCCCGGACAACGTAAGGTTGGGATCATAAACGTGAATACATTCCGTTTCCTTTGCAATGATCCTGCCCAGCCCCCCGGTCGCAACAACCTTCACATCCCGGTAGCCGGACTCTTCAATCATGCTGCGCACGATATATTCCGTCTGCCCAATCTGCCCGTATACCAGTCCCGCCTGCATACTGCTGATGGTTTCCTGCGCCAAAATACTCTGCGGCTTGCAGATTTCAATTTTCGGCAGCTTCGCCGCGTCTTCCCACAGCGCCTTTGCACTGATACGGATGCCTGGCGCCGTAACGCCTGCGACAAATGCGCCGGATGCGTCCACCAGATCATAGGTAGTCGCCGTCCCGAAATCCAGAACAAGCACCGGACCGCCGTATAACTCATATGCGCCTGCCGCATCTACAATACGATCCGCCCCAATCTGCTTTGGATTCTCCGTCACAACCCGGATTCCCGTCTTTACCCCGGGCCCGACTATCACAGGCGTAATGCCGAAATATTTAATCACCGCACTGTTTAAGGAATGCATCACATCCGGAACGACAGAAGCTGTAATCACATGTGTAATCTCCTTCTGTGCAATCCGGTTCCGTTCAATCATATCAATAATACTTACGCCAAACTCGTCTGATGTCCTGGGGTTTTTCGTTGTCATGCGGAACGTCGTAACAAGTTCTTTCCCGTCAAATACGCCAAATGTAATATTCGTATTCCCTACATCCATTGTCAGTAACATCTTGATTCCTCCTCATACTCGCCCAGAAAAACATATCTGTAATACAGCTGCAGCTGCTCCAATAGTTCCGCTTTTTCCCGCTGCAGTTCCTTAACCTTCAGTACGCTTCCGATTTCGTCATACAGATAATCCCCTTCATCCGCCGAAGTCCGGAATGTAAGCTCTCCGTCTTCGTCAAACACCAGTTCCAAAACGCCGCCCACGTCCTCCGTAAAAAGCACGCACATGATCTTAAGTTCATCGCGGATCCCCTGCGGAAGCCCCGAAAACGCTTCATCCAGATAAAATTTCTTTTCATATGCGCTTGCGGCGCATAATACGGTTTCCTGCTGCTCCATGTACTCTCCTTTTTCTGATTCCAAACCGGGCCAAAAACCGTAAGCCGTCTGCCGGGAAGCATTTTTCAAACACGCTCTGGTACTCTATCCGGCCAGAAGTTGAAGTCTGGATAGAGTACTAAACATATCCGTAAATCCCCCGCACGGACACCTCCCCGGAGGAAACAAGCCTTACTCCCTGTTCCGTTTCCACCATCAGTTCACCGTGCTCCGCAATCCCCCGCGCCGTTCCGACGAAAGGATCTTTTTGATCCAGCACGCGCACCTGCCTGTCCCGGTTCACCAGATACCCGTTATATTCCTTTTGTATCCCGCTCAAATCCGCCGTTTCCAAAAAACAGCCGTAATACAGTTCAAACTGCTCCCAAACCGCCCAGATAAGTTCTGCCCGCCGGATTGTCCCGCCGCCTTCCATAACAATCGAAGTCGCCACCGCCGCGGCATCGTCTCCGAACCGTTCATTGGAAACATTGATGCCGATTCCAATTACCACATAATTTATCGCGTCTATCTCCGTATTCATTTCTGTCAGGATACCGCAGATTTTCCTGCCGTTCAGCACAATATCATTCGGCCATTTAATCTGCGCGTCAAGCCCGAAACGCTCCCTGAGCGCCTTTGCAACCGCCATCGCCGCCACAATCGTAAGCATCGAAGCCTGTTTGGGCAAAAAAGAAGGCCGCAGCAAAACCGTCATAAAAATCCCCGTATGTTCCGGCGACTCCCAGGCGCGCCCGCGCCGCCCGCGCCCGGCTTCCTGCCGTCCCGCTACCACTAACGTACCGTGCGGCCACCCTTCTTCGCCCAGACGTTTTGCCTGAATATTTGTCGAATCTGTCACATCCAGATAGACCACTTTATTTCCGGCCCACGCGGTCCTGCGCAGGCTTTCCAGTTCTTCCCCGTTTAATACGTCCTGCGCCCCCGTCAGGCAGTAGCCCTTATTCGGGACAGCCTCAATCCGGTAGCCTTCCGCCTTCAGCTTATGGATCGCTTTCCAGACTGCCGTCCTGGAAACGCCGAACCTGTCGCAAAGCTCCTGCCCGGACACAAAGCCGCCCTGCGCGGCCCGTAAAGCGGCCAACAGCTCTGTTTTCAAAACGTTCCCTCTCCTAATGTAGCAAGCATCACCGCTTTGATCGTATGCATCCGGTTCTCTGCTTCATCAAATACAACCGACTGGTTTCCTTCAAACACTTCATCCGTTACTTCGATTTCATCCAGCCCGAACTTTTCGTGTATTTCCCTGCCGATTACTGTCTTTAAATCGTGGAACGCCGGCAGGCAGTGCATAAAAATCGCGTCCTTCCCCGCCAGCTCCATGACCTTCCCGTTTACCTGGTACGGCATCAGTTCTTTAATCCGCTCCTCCCATACCGCATCGGGCTCTCCCATGGAAACCCATACGTCCGTATAAACCGCATCCGCACCCGTAACCGCTTCGGCCACATCCGTGCAAAGCGTTACCGAGCCGCCTGTCTCTTTTGCCAGCCCTTCGCAATAGGCAACCAGCTTTTCATCCGGAAAATAGTTCTTCGTCGTACAGGCCACAAAATGCATCCCAAGCTTCGCACAGACCACCATCAGGGAATTTGCCATATTATAACGGGCGTCTCCCATATATACAAGCTTCACGCCCCCAATCCTTCCCAGATGCTCCCGGATTGTCAGCAAATCCGCCAGCATCTGCGTCGGATGAAATTCATTCGTAAGCCCGTTCCAGACTGGTACCTGCGCATGCGCCGCCAGTTCTTCTACAATCTCCTGCCCGTACCCGCGGTACTCAATCCCGTCGAACATCCTGCCAAGTACCCGCGCCGTGTCCGCAATGCTTTCCTTCTTGCCAATCTGCGAACTGGACGGATCCAGATACGTCACATGCATTCCCAAATCATGCGCGGCCACCTCAAACGAACACCGCGTCCGCGTACTCGTCTTCTCAAAAATCAGGGCGATATTTTTCCCCGCCAAATGCGTATGCGCAATCCCGTTTTTCTTCTGTTCCTTCAATTTTCCCGCCAAGTCCACCAGGTACAAAATCTCTTCCGGCGAATAATCGATCAGTTTCAAAAAATGACGTCCCTTTAAATTCATCTTCTCATCCTCCTGCATATAGCCTGTCAGGCTTCTTTCGATACGGTCTCTGCAACTGCCTTCGCAAGTCCCGCAATCCCCTGGATCTCCGAAGGGATAATAATCTTTGTGGCTTTTCCGTCCGCCGCTTTTGCAAATGCTTCTAAGCTTTTAAGCTGGAGCACTCCCGCATCCGGCGCCGCTTCTTTTAAAAACCGCAGGCCGTCTGCGTTTGCCTGCTGTATCTTAAGAATCGCTTCCGCCTGTCCCTCCGCCTCGCGTATGGTCGCCTCCTTATGTGCCTCCGCACGCAGGATTGCAGCCTGCTTTTCGGCTTCCGCATCCAGAATCGCCGATTCCTTCTTTCCTTCCGCAACGAGAATCGTAGATTTCTTCTCTCCTTCCGCCTTTAAAATGGCTTCCCTTCGCTCCCGCTCCGCTTTCATCTGCTTTTCCATCGCATCCTGAATCGCAGAAGGCGGAATAATATTTTTAAGCTCCACCCGGTTCACCTTGATCCCCCAGGGATCCGTCGCTACATCCAGAGAAGCCCGCATCTTCGTATTAATCGTTTCACGGGAAGTCAGCGTTTCGTCCAGTTCCAGATCCCCGATAATGTTGCGCAGCGTCGTCGCCGTCAGATTTTCAATCGCCATAATCGGGCTCTCAACCCCATATGCAAACAGCTTCGGATCCGTTATCTGGAAAAATACAACCGTGTCAATCTGCATCGTGACATTATCCTTTGTAATCACCGGCTGCGGCGGGAAATCCACCACCTGTTCTTTTAAATTAATTCTTCTGGCAATCCGATCCAAAAACGGACGCTTAAAATGAATCCCGACGCTCCAGGTACACCGGTATGCGCCCAGACACTCTACAACTGCCGCATGCGCCTGCGGCACAATCTTAATACAGCTTACCGCAATTACAGAAACCGCTAAAATAAAAACTGCCAAACCAATCATAAGCGCCATAAAAACCTCCATAAAAAATAGTAGTATGCCGGCTATATCCATACCTAACATACTACTACAATCTATTCCACATTACAACTAAAAAAATACATTCGCTCCGATTACCGTTCCGGCATGGCCGCTTGACGCACTGCGGAAAGACAATGCCCCGTTCGTATTATCCGTACCGCCGATTGCATCCCTGGCCGCCTGCAGACAGGAGCTGCGTACACCGCTTGCCAGAACACTTGCAACACCGCCATTTAATGCCGGCGTAAACTGTCCGCCCTGGTAAATGACACCGGAAATGCTGCCCGGATAGCTTCCGCTCCTGACACGGTTCATTACAACCGCGCCTACCGCAACCATCCCGTCATAAGAACCGCCGCCGGCCTCGCACTGGATCAATGCCCCAAGCAGCGTCACTTCATCGGAATTTGCAGATGCCGCCGGTTTCTTAGACGAAGCTTCCGCCGCCCGCTCTTCTTCTGCTTCCTGTGCTTCTTTTGCCGCTACCTCTTCACTGTTTAATGCCGTACCAAGATTTAATTCTACATTCACATACTCCGCACTCACATAAGCAGTGGAATCGGAAGTATAAACAGCCACCCAGCCATCCGTGCCTTCCGCTTCTTTATTTACTTTTAACCGGTCGCCTCCGGCTGCCGTCGTAACGATTCCGGCTTCTTCGTGCGGTTCGCTCCGTAACCGCAGTCCGTCTGTATTCACCGTTGCATACAGGCTGCACACTTCATTTGCAAGCCGGTTCGCTTCTTCCCCGTAAACCAGGTACTCGTTTTTCACGTACCCGGTTGCATTTCCGGAAGAAATTTTCGTCCATTCTCCTTCAACGGAAAGCACCTCTGCCACGTCTCCGCGGTAAAATTTCCCTGCCAGCTCAGCGTCCGCGTCCGGAGATATACGGATATTCATATCCTCTTCCACATTCGCCATCACCTTATTGGTCCATGCCGGATCTTCCTGTACGCTGCTCTCCTGCGGCGCTTCTGCCGCAGCATCATCCTGTGTATCTGCCATCTCTGCGCGGACATCTGCAGCTTCCTGACCGGCTTCCGCTTCCGCCAAAACCGCCGCAGCCGCTTCCAGTCCGCCTGTCGCCCCTGCGCGTGCATCCGCTTCTTCAGACGATAAATCAGCCGCTACCTCCGTCACATCCGGAACAGCCGTCTTTTCCTCCGACGCCTCTCCCTTGGCCTCTGCCGCATCTGTTCCGGCAGCCTGTGTATCTGCTGCCACATTTGTTCCGGCAGCTTCATCCTCCGCCAAATCTGCTCCTGCCGCCTCCTGACTGTTTTTCTGCAGCCGGAAGCTTTCTGCTGCAATATATTCCTGACCGTTTTCTCCGGCGCTGCGAAGCGCTTCTTCCGCCGCAGCCCCTGCCAGCTTTGCCACACCGGCAGAAACGCCTGCGGTATCATTTGCACCGCCTCCGGTAGAACCCGTACCATTCTGATTTTTTCCGGCATTTTCTGCATCTATATTACCCGGCGGAACCAGTTCCGAGTCATTCAATTCCGCTACAACGCCTGCCGTACCGTTTTTGTCTGGCGTAACACTTCCTGTTACATTCCTTTTGTTGTCGTCTGTGGATCCTCCCAATGCAGTGATTGTGGTCATAACCAGTACTGCTGATGTAACTGTCAAGATCGGAAGAGCACACGTCTGAACTCCAGTCACATGGCATGATCT
>CAMSEJ010000161.1 GCA_947057405.1 uncultured Roseburia sp. | reverse complement strand
AGATCATGCCATGTGACTGGAGTTCAGACGTGTGCTCTTCCGATCTATGTGATTGTGGGGTTTCCGGGGGAGACGCAAGAGGAGTTTGCCAGGACAAAGGCGTTTTTAGAGAACATACGGTTTTATGAAATGCATATTTTTAAGTATTCCAGACGGGAAGGTACGAAGGCCGCCGGGATGGCGGGACAGGTGCCGGAGGAGGAAAAGGCGTGCCGGAGCGCACAGCTGATTGCGCTGGCGCATGATATGTCGGAGGAATTTCGGCAATACTATCTGGGGAAGGAAACGGAAGTGCTGATGGAAGAGGCACAGACAGAAGGCGGCAGGCGTTTTTTTGTCGGACATACGAAGGAGTATGTAAAGGTCGCTGTGGAAACGGAACAAAACCTTGCCAATGCCTGCATCGCGGGGCGCGTGACGGGCAAGGTAAAAGATGGGCTGTATCTTATGGTTGAATTTTAGGGAATAATATATTACAATAGTAACAGCAAAGCTTTTGCGTGCAAAAAACAAAAGAGCAATAAGGGCGTGGAATGATGCAGAATTTAAGGAATACACAATTTTTTAAAGTGGAAAAAGAACCGGAGATGCAGGTGAAGGACGTGCTTGCCACGGTATACGGAGCATTGACAGAGAAGGGCTATAATCCGGTCAACCAGATTGTTGGATATATTATGTCAGGTGATCCGACTTATATCACCAGTCATAATAATGCAAGAAGCCTGATTATGAAGGTAGAACGTGACGAGATCGTAGAGGAAGTGCTCAAAGAGTATATTAAGGAGAGCCTTTCCAAATAAATATGGAGGCATTTTATGCGGATACTGGGACTGGATTTTGGCTCGCGCACCGTAGGGGTGGCTGTCAGCGACGAGCTTTTGCTTACGGCGCAGGGCGTGGAGATTATCCGGAGGAAGTCCCCTGGTAAATTGCGCCGGACACTGGCAAGGATTGAAGAACTTGTCATTTCTTATGATGTGGAAAAGATTGTCTTGGGCTACCCGAAGCATATGAATAATACTGAAGGGGAACGCTGTGAGAGAACCATAGAATTTAAGGAAAAGCTGGAATACCGGACGGAGCTGCCGGTCATACTGTGGGACGAGCGCCTGACGACGGCTGCGGCTGAGGATATTATGATAGAAAGCGGCATCCGCAGGCAGAAGCGAGCAGAATATGTGGACGAGCTGGCGGCTATGCTGATTTTACAGGGCTATCTGGATTTCCTTCATAACGGCAAAGAGGAATTATAATATGGATAAAATTAAATTTGTTGCCCCGGATACACAGGAGGCAGCCGAATTTTTCTGTCTGGAACAGACACAAATCAATAATCAGAATTATCTGCTGGTCACCGAAGAGGAAGACGGTGATTCAGATGCATATATTTTAAAAGAAATATCTTCCGAGGGAGAAGACGCGGTATATGAAATGGTGGAAGAAGACGCGGAATTAGAAGCCATCGGCAAAGTCTTTTCGGAACTGATAGAAGATGTCGATTTTGAATTTTAAGAAAGGATAATTAGAAAAGAGGTAAACGATTGAAACAGAAAACAACAGCACAGGCAAAGCTTAAGATTATTCCGCTTGGCGGCTTAGAGCAGATTGGGATGAATATTACTGCCTTTGAATACGAAGACAGTATTATTGTCGTGGACTGCGGGCTGTCCTTTCCGGAAGACGACATGTTTGGGATCGATCTGGTCATCCCGGACGTTACTTATTTAAAAGAAAATATCGAGAAAGTAAAAGGATTTTTTATTACTCACGGGCACGAGGATCACATCGGTGCGATTCCTTATGTGCTGCGGGAGATCAATGTGCCGATTTATGCGACGAAGCTTACCATCGGCATCATTGACCACAAGCTGCGGGAGCACAATATGCTCTCGAAGGTAAAGCGCAAGGTAGTCAAATACGGGCAGCATATCAACCTGGGTAATTTCCGCGTAGAGTTTATCAAGACCAACCACAGTATCCAGGACGCCGCCGCGCTTGCAATTTATTCTCCGGCGGGCATTATCGTGCATACCGGGGATTTTAAAGTCGATTATACGCCGGTATTCGGGGATGCCATTGACCTTGCCAGGCTCGGTGAAATCGGCAAGAAAGGCGTGCTCGCGCTGATGTGCGACAGCACGAATGCGGAACGCCCCGGCTTTACCATGACCGAAAGCTCTGTGGGCAGGGCGTTTGACAATATTTTTTCCGAGCATACGCATTCGAGGATTATTGTTGCGACGTTTGCGTCGAATGTAGACCGTGTGCAGCAGATTATCAATTCCGCCTGCAAATACGGCAGGAAGGTTGTCGTAGAAGGCCGCAGCATGGTCAATATCATTTCCACGGCGACGGAGCTGGGATATCTGGATATTCCGGAAAATACGTTAATTGACGTGGAGCAGTTAAAGAATTTTCCGGACGAGCAGACGGTGCTGATTACGACGGGCAGCCAGGGCGAATCCATGGCGGCGCTTTCAAGGATGGCGTTCGGCATGCATAAGAAGATTTCGATTAAGCCAAAGGACACGATTATTTTCAGCTCCAATCCCATACCGGGAAATGAGAAGGCGGTTTCAAACGTCATCAACGAGCTGTTCCGCAAAGGGGCGGACGTTATCTTCCAGGATGCCCATGTATCGGGCCATGCCTGCCAGGAAGATATTAAGCTGATTTATTCGCTTGTAAGACCCAAATACGCAGTCCCGGTACACGGGGAGTACAGGCATCTGATGGCGCAGGGCAAGATCGCGGAGCAGCTTGGATACGATAAGGATCATATCTTTATTCTTTCATCCGGGGACGTGCTGGAGCTGGACGGTGAGACGGCAAAGGTGGCGGGACGCGTTCATGTGGGCAACATCATGGTGGACGGGCTTGGCGTAGGCGACGTCGGGAATATCGTACTGCGCGACCGGCAGCATCTGGCGGAAGAAGGCATTATCATTGTCGTTCTGACGCTCGAGCAGGGTTCGGGCCAGGTGCTGGCGGGGCCGGATATCGTATCAAGGGGCTTTGTATATGTCAGGGGCTCGGAGAGCCTGATGGATGAGGCAAGGCAGGTGCTTGAAGGCACGATGCAGCAGATGATGGACCGGCGGATTACCGACTGGGGCAAGATAAAGACCGAGATTAAGGATGCCCTGGGAGAATTTGTCTGGAGGGAAACGAAGAGAAGGCCGATGGTAATACCGATTATCATGGAGGTATAAGGATAAGATGAACCGGGTAGAGGAAGTCACAAACGAATTAAGGGACGAGATTGTAAAATCTGCGGAATATATAAGATACCAGGATGCCAGGCAGCAGATTGCCCGGTATCCGATGCTCAAGAAAAAGGCGGACGAATTCCGGAAGCGGAATTTTGATTTACAAAACAGCGGCGCCGACATTTTTGCGGAAGCGGACAACCTGCGGCAGGAATATACGTATATTACGCAAAATGCGGTGGTAGGGGAGTACCTTGATGCGGAAAGCGCATTCTGCCGGGTATTGCAGCAGGTGAACTGGAGGCTGATGCAGGATCTGGATTTTGATCTGGGAGACAGGCAGTAATTTTTTACGGAGGAAAACATGAGTGCCAGGAAAATAATAATGAAGATCGTAAGTATCAGCTTTTCGGTTCTGGTTTTGATTGTGCTGGTATTTGCCCTGTACCGGATGGGGCAGGCGGCATATGATTTTGGCTACCGTGTTTTTACCGAACAAGCAGTCAGCGCGCCGGACGAAGGGAAGGATAAGTCCGTTTCCGTCCGGTCCGAAATGAGCGCAATGGAGCTGGGCGAGCTGCTTAAGAAAAAGGGCTTAATCCGGGATGCCCGCCTGTTTGTGCTGCAGCTTAAGCTGTCGGCGTATGCAGATAAGATCAAAGAAGGAACCTATATCCTTTCCACGTCCATGACCGCGCAGGAGATGATGCAGGCAATGTCCGCGGAAGCGGAACATACGGAAACGGAAGAGTAAGGCAGGCAGGTAGATATGATAACAGAGGAACGTCTGGTAACGTATATCAATTCACTGGATACCGGCAACACGGCATTTTTAGAGCGAATCGAACAGGAAGCCGAACGGGATTTTGTGCCGGTGATCCGCAGGGAGACGCAGCAGTTTTTAAAGTTTTTCCTTGCCGTGCACAGGCCGGAGCGGATTCTGGAAATCGGTACGGCAGTCGGGTTCTCCGCATTGCTAATGGCGGAATACAATCCGGTTTCGTGCGAGATTACGACGATAGAGAATTATGCGAAAAGGATTCCCGCTGCCCGCGCCAATTTTAAGGCGGCGGGAAGGGAGCGGCAGATTACGCTGTTAGAGGGCGATGCGGCCGAACTGCTGCCCGCAGTCGAAGGAACGTTTCGTTTTATCTTTCTGGATGCCGCGAAGGGGCAGTATATTTCGTTTCTTCCGGAGCTTCTGCGGCTGCTTGCGGCCGGCGGCGTGCTGGTGGCGGACAACGTGTTAAAAGAAGGAGAAATCCTAGAATCCCGGTTTGCCGTGACCAGAAGAAACCGCACCATCCATAAGCGGATGCGGCAGTACCTGTATGAAGTGACGCATCACAAAGATCTGGTCAGTACGGTGCTTCCGGTCGGGGACGGTCTTGCCGTCAGCTACAAAAAATCATAAAACGGGGGAACATACATGAAACGTCCGGAACTTCTGATCCCGGCAAACAGCCTGGAGGTACTGAAAATTGCAGTGGTATTTGGCGCGGATGCGGTCTATATCGGCGGCGAAGCATTCAGCCTGCGTGCAAAAGCAAAAAACTTTTCCATGGAGGAAATGAAAGAGGGCATTGCATTTGCCCATGCACACGGCGTAAAGGTATACGTAACCGCGAATATCCTTGCGCATAATGCGGATTTAAGCGAGGTACGGGCATATTTTACCGAACTGCGGGAGATTCTGCCGGATGCGCTGATTATTTCCGATCCGGGCGTATTTGCGATTGCAAAAGAGGTCTGCCCTAAGATCGAACTTCATATCAGTACGCAGGCCAACAACACCAATTACGGCACATACCGGTTCTGGCATGCGCTCGGTGCCAAACGCGTGGTGTCCGCAAGGGAGCTTTCCCTGCAGGAAATCCGGGAAATCAGAGAGCAGATTCCGGACGAGCTTGAAATCGAGACATTCATACACGGTGCAATGTGTATTTCCTACTCGGGCCGGTGCCTGTTAAGCAATTACCTTGCGGCGCGGGATGCCAACCGGGGGGCATGTACGCATCCCTGCAGATGGAAATACGCGCTGATGGAGGAAAAGCGCCCCGGAGAATATATGCCGGTGTTCGAGAACGAACGCGGCACATATATATTTAATTCCAGGGATCTGTGTATGATTGAACATATTCCGGAGCTTGTTGCGGCGGGAATCGACAGCTTTAAGGTGGAGGGCCGGATGAAAGCCGCGCTTTATGTGGCGACGGTGGCAAGGACCTATCGAAAAGCGATTGACGATTTTATGGAATCGCCGGAGACTTACCGCAGAAACATGCCCTGGTATCGCAGCCAGATATCGAACTGCACCTACCGGCAGTTTACGACAGGATTTTTCTTCGGCAGGCCGTCCGAAGAAACTCAGATTTACGACAACAACACCTATCTGAAGGAATATACTTATTTGGGTACGGTAGAAGGCTGTACCGACGACGGGCTGTGTACGGTCGTACAGCGCAACAAATTTTCGGTCGGGGAACGGATCGAAGCGATGAAGCCGGACGGAAGGAATCTGGAGCTTACCGTATTGCGGATACTGGATGAAGCGGGCAGGGAAATGGATTGTGCCCCGCACCCGCAGCAGAAATTATATATTGACCTGGGAACATCGTTGGAATGCTATGACATTTTGCGCAGAAAAGAGGAGGCGTGTTGATTTGAAACAGGAAAAATATGTGGCGTATGTGGGGACCTATACCCATGAGCACAGTGTGGGCATCCAGATCGGAAGAGCACACGTCTGAACTCCAGTCACATGGCATGAT
>CAMSEJ010000160.1 GCA_947057405.1 uncultured Roseburia sp. | reverse complement strand
TAAAAGAAGAGACGGCAGGAACGCCTGCTTTTTTTTTGCCGTAATAATACCCGTGGATGCAGGAGTGGACACTTGCAAATGGGATGGAGCACGCCAGGATCGGAATGAGTGGCTCACAGCGCGGTTCTAGCAGGATATGTTCTGCAATAAACGGCGAGAAGCGGAACAGCACAAACATCGCCGCAAGCGACAGCGCGCCGGATAACAGCAGGCAGGCGCGCAGAAACCGTTTTGGGGCCGTCGGATCCTGATCCTTGTATTCCGCGATAAATTTGGACAGGGAGGTACTGAGCCCGGAAACGGTAATGGCAAAACAGATCGTAGAAATCGGAAAAATGAGCTGATAAATCCCCAGCCCTTCTGCACCGATCGTTCTTGATAAGAATATCCTATAAAAGAAACCTATGATTTTGCCGAGGATGCCGGCGGCAGTCAGAAGCAGGGCGCCGGAAATAACAGGGTTTTTGAGTTTGTTATGGATCTGCACGAAATCACCAACGAGGTTTTAGTTTATGCATTATATGAGGAGCGGAGTGTAAAAATGAATAAGATGATTTATTTGGATCATGCGGCAACGACAAAGACGCTGCCGGAGGTGGCAGAGGCTATGGCGCCTTATCAGGATATCTATTACGGAAACCCGTCTACAATTTATGAATTCGGGGAAAAAAGCAGGGATGCCATTGAGCGGGCCAGGGGGATGATTGCCGGGACGATCCATGCAAGGCCGGAGGAAATCTTTTTTACGTCGGGCGGGACCGAATCGGACAACTGGGCGTTAAAGGAAGCCGTCCATCTGTATGAGCGGACGCACGGCGGCAGAAAAGGGCATATTCTGACGACCCCTGTGGAACACCATGCCATTTTAAACAGCTGTGAAGAGCTGAAACAGATGGGCTGCGGGGCAACCTATCTGGATGTGGACGAAAGCGGGCGCGTCATTCTTTCGGATATTGAAAACCGGATGGAGGAAAACACCTGCCTGGTTTCGGTCATGTACGCAAACAATGAAATCGGTACCATTGAACCGGTTGACGAGCTTGGGCGCATGGCAAAAAAGCATAAGCTGATTTTCCATACGGACGCCGTCCAGGCATACGGGCATCTGCCGATCCATGTTCAGCGGGAAAATATTGATATGCTGAGTGCGAGCGCGCACAAGTTCGGCGGGCCAAAAGGCGTCGGGTTTTTGTATATCCGCAGCGAAATCAACCTTCCAGCTTTTATCCACGGCGGCGGACAGGAAAACAGCATGCGGGCCGGAACGGAGAATGTGCCGGGGATTGTGGGAATGGGAAAGGCGGCGGAGCTGGCGCACCGCAGGATGAAGCAAGAGCGGCGCAGGGTTAAGTATCTGCGGGATTATCTGGCCTACCGGATTTTACAGGAGATACCCGACGTCAGGATGACGGGCAGCCGCAAATACCGGCTTGCCAACAATGCCAGCTTCTGCTTTAAGGGGATTACCGGGGAGGCGGCGGCAATTTTACTCGATACGCAGGGAATCTGCGTTTCGTCGGGCTCCGCCTGCTCTACGGGGAGCATTGAGGATTCGCATGTGCTAAAGGCGACCGGTATCGGCAGCGAATGGGCGCAGGGTGCGCTGCGGTTTACGCTGGGGGCGGAAAATACGAAGGAGGAAATGGCGTATACGGTGGAACGGGTAAAAATGGTGGTGGCGGATATGCGGGGCCATGCATAAGCCATAGAAACAGAAAAGTTCCGGTTGCATCGAAAACGGGAGAATGATAAAATCGGGCTGTAGACACGGCGCAGAAAATCTGCATTCAGAAAGGAAACATATGGAGAAAAAGAAGGTTGTGGTAGGCATGTCCGGCGGCGTGGATTCGTCCGTGGCGGCTTACCTTTTAAAAGAACAGGGATATGAAGTGATTGGTGTGACAATGCGGCTCTGGCAGGAGGAAGACGGCAGGGAGGAAACCGGAACGGAATGCTGTTCGCTCAGCGCCGTGGAGGATGCCAGGCGGGTTTGCGAGAAACTGGATCTTCCGTTTTATGTCATGAATTTCGGGGAGGATTTCAAACGGAAGGTTGTGGATTATTTTGTAGAGGAATACATTAAAGGGCGAACGCCCAATCCCTGCATCGCCTGCAACCGCTTTGTCAAATGGGAGTCGCTGCTTTTGCGTTCCATGGAAATCGGAGCGGATTTTATTGCGACCGGGCATTATGCGCGGGTAATCAAACGGGAGAACGGCAGATATGCGGTTGCCGCCGCAAAATCCGCCAGAAAAGATCAGACGTATGCGTTGTACGGCTTAACGCAGCGGCAGCTTGCCCGGACCCGGATGCCGGTCGGGGAATATACGAAGGAGGAAATCCGCGCCATCGCGGAGCAAATCGGGCTTAAGGTGGCGGCAAAGCCGGACAGCCAGGAAATCTGCTTTATACCGGATCACGACCACGCGGCGTTTATCGGGCGCATGGCGCCGGGACGGGTGCCGGGATGCGGCAATTTTGTAACGGCGGACGGGGAGGTTTTGGGGACGCATAAGGGGATTGTCCATTATACCGTCGGGCAGCGCAAGGGGTTAAACCTCGCCATGGGGCATCCTGTTTTTGTTACGGAAATCCGGCCGGATACCAACGAGGTGGTGATCGGCGGGGCGCAGGATGTGTTTACAAAAGAGTTTGTGGCCGGGGATATGCAGTATATGGGAGTCTCCCGGATTGCGCCGGGCAGCCGTTTTCCGGTAAAAATACGGTATGCGCATAAGGGGGCGGCGGCGTGTTTGTATCCGCAGGAGGATAAAACGGTGCGGTTTGTTTTTGACGAGCCGCAGCGCGCGGTTACGCCGGGGCAGGCGGCGGTATTTTACGAGGACGGGTGCGTGGCGGGAGGCGGCGTGATTTTGCCGTCTGCTTCCGGCGGCGCTTTGGCGCAGTGATGCGCATCAGACTGTCCCATGCATGGAAAGCGGATAAAACTTTGCCTGTCTTTTTTCAAACACGGTATAGTACGAAAATCCCGCTTCCGATAAAATGCCGTTTAACCGCCTGTAATCATAAGCGACGTGCTCCGGCAGATGCGCGTCCGCTCCGGTGGTCAGTATCTCTCCGCCCAGGCTCCGGTATCGTTTTAATATTTCCTCGGTCGGGTTCGGATGGGAAAGCCCGTATTTAAAGCCTGCCATGTTGATTTCGATTCCTTTGCCCATTGTAATCAGCGTTCGTAAGATTTCATCTATGACATCCTGGAACTTTCGGTAGGAATAATTCCGGTTTTTATTCGGGCCGTACCGGACGACATAATCAATGTGCCCGTATACGTCAAAATCTTGAAATACCGAAAGATTTTCCAGAATGGATTCAAAGTATTCCAGATATGCCTGATCCTCCGTTTTCCCGCTGTAAAATGCGGGATAATATGGATCGTATCCGTGTACAACATGGGAAGAGGCAATGACCTGGTCAAAATCCCATGCCCCGGTCAGGGCGGCATACTGTTCTTTTAAATGAGGCTGTAGGCCCAGTTCCACACCAATCAGGACATTGATCTTCGGACGGTATTTTTGGCGCAGCGCCGACAGGGTTTTAAAATAATCTGCCGGATCGAAGGAAAACGGGGTCGGTCCCGGATAATCCCAGTCGATGTGATCGGTAAAGCAGATACCGTCCAGTCCCTGCGCGGCTGCCGCACGGATCATTGCGTCCGGATCGGCCGTGCTGTCGCCGGAAAAACGGCAGTGCATATGTGTATCCCAATACATTATACCTGTCCCTCCTCCGCCGGTTCTCCGATAAATCTGGCGATGGCGCGTCCTACGCCGTCTTCGTTGCATGAAGCGGTAATGTAATCGCACACCTCTTTGACGCAGTGTTCGGCGTTCTGCATGGCAACGGATATGCCGGCTGCTTTTAAAATGTCCAGATCATTTTCGCTGTCGCCGCACGCCATGGACGCTTCGATCGGAATCTTCAGATAATCGCAGAGGAAGCCAAGCCCCGTGGCTTTTGTGACGCCGGCTTTGGTAAATTCCAGGTTGCAGTGGCCGCCGCAGACGACGTTTAACTCCGGCCGGCTTAAAAGATAGGCGTTTGTTTCGTCCCGGCAGATAAAGGAGCCGTCGGCTTCCTGTTCAAAATTCATGGTGGCTTTCTGGATGGTGGGGCGTTCTTTGCGGATGTAATCCAAAAGGGTGTCTACCTGCCTGCGGTTGGTGAGAATATAGTTTTTCAGGGATTCCGGCAGAATGAGGGAGTGGCGTATAATGTGGAACGTAGAGCGCTGCGTATATGCGTTCCCGTCGATAAAGACATCCAGGTGTACGTGCTTGGAAGGCAGGTTGGCCAAAACGTCTATGGTAAGCTCCGGCGGGATTCCGTTTTCGTACAGGCAGGCGTCGTCTAAGATGCGGTATACGGCAGCTCCGTTGGTGGTGATGGCATATTCTATGCCAAGCTCTTTGGCTTCCTGTAACGGGATGCCCGTGTAGGGACGCCCGCTTGAAATGACGACGGCAATGCCCCGGTCGGTGGCGGAGCGGATTTGCCGCCGGGTGTACGGCGTAATTTCGCCGGTGGAAGAAAACAGGGTTCCGTCTAAGTCTAAAGCAATGATTTTTGGTGTAAACATAGGGTCCTCCTTTTGGGGTTTTCGATTATTGGTTGAAGTATAGCATATCTATCAAAAAATTCATAACCTTTTTAGAAATATTCAATCCAAGGGCTTGTTTTTTTAGAAAAAATTGGTTAAAATAGATTCAGGTCGGGTGAAAAGCCCCAAAATATAAAATTTATTAGGAGGAATTTAGACATGGCAGTAAGAGTAGCAATTAATGGTTTTGGCCGTATCGGCCGTCTGGCATTCCGTCAGATGTTTGGAGCAGAAGGATATGAAGTAGTGGCAATCAACGATTTAACAAGCCCGAAGATGTTGGCGCATTTGTTAAAATATGATTCTTCCCAGGGGAAATACGAGCTGGCTGACAAGGTAAGCGCAGGGGAAGATTCCATCACCGTTGACGGCAAAGAGATTAAAATCTACAAATTCCCGGATGCCAACAACTGCCCATGGGGTGACTTAAAGGTTGACGTTGTATTAGAATGCTCCGGCTTCTATACCAGCAAGGAAAAAGCACAGGCGCACATCAATGCAGGCGCTCGTAAAGTCGTTATTTCCGCTCCGGCAGGAAACGATCTTCCGACTATCGTATTCAACACCAACCATGAGACACTCAAAGCAGAGGATACCATCATTTCCGCAGCTTCCTGCACGACCAACTGCTTAGCTCCTATGGCTGACGCATTGAACAAATATGCACCGATCCAGTCCGGTATCATGGTTACCATCCACGCTTACACAGGCGATCAGATGACCCTTGACGGACCGCAGAGAAAGGGCGACTTAAGAAGGTCCCGTGCAGCAGCAGTCAATATCGTTCCGAACAGCACAGGCGCTGCAAAGGCAATCGGTCTTGTTATTCCGGAACTCAACGGCAAGTTGATCGGTTCCGCACAGCGTGTACCGACCCCGACAGGCTCCACTACAATCTTAACAGCGGTTGTTAATAAAGCCGGTGTGACGAAAGAGGATATCAATGCAGCAATGAAGGCAGCAGCAAATGAGTCCTTCGGCTACAACGAGGATGAAATCGTATCCAGCGATATCGTTGGCATGAGGTTTGGTTCTTTATTTGATGCTACACAGACCATGGTTTCCAAAGTTTCCGATGATTTATATGAAGTACAGGTTGTTTCTTGGTATGACAACGAGAACAGCTACACCAGCCAGATGGTTCGCACTATCAAATATTTCAGCGAGTTAGCATAAGCTGAAGTCAAAGCGGCAGGATCTATCCGTTGTAAGTAGATACAAAGGGGCAGAAAGAACTGCCCCAGGTATAAATGGATATGCACGGCAGACTGCTTTTGTGAAGCGATAGGCTGCCATAGTGCAGGCACGGAACTGCCGGAAAATATCCTGCGCAATCTGCGCAAGTTATTTTCCGGCAGTTCCTAAGACT
>CAMSEJ010000159.1 GCA_947057405.1 uncultured Roseburia sp. | reverse complement strand
TCAAATGGAGCTACACGGTTGCAAAAAGCGTAAACTGTCCGCAGGGTAAACCGCTAAAAAAAGCTGGGGCCCCTGAGATGGAACATTTCAGGGGCTTCTCTACCGATATCCGTTAACACGCCCATTACCTCCCGGTAAGGCATTGCATACCGCTGCGACAGATAGCGCAGGCTTGCGGAAATCTCGCCGTCCGGACCACCGTATTGTAAAAACATATAACAGAATCCCCGGCTGCGTTTGGTCAGGGATCGGTCAGATAAAAAAAGAAATCAAGGTGTTCTGTTTTTTTGTCATACACAATTTTCTCCACGATACTGCGGACGACGCAGCCTTTTACTTCGGTATCGGCCTGGGGGCTGGTCAGAATATCAAGGACAGAACGTATATTATGTATCAGCTGTTCTTTTGGGATAGGGTCTTTAGGGGGAGTTTCAAAAGCGGCCAGCTTTGAAATTTTGTCGGAAACGGAATCCATTTCACTTTTGATGCGGGCTTTATTCTGCCTGTATTCTTCTAACGTATCAATGCCGTTTTCGTAAGCGCTGCGAATCCGTATTTTTTTGCGCTCAAGCCGGCTGAGCTGTTCTTTTAATGCCGCAAGCTCGTTTTGTTCATCCTTTGGCGCGGGCTTTACAATTTTATACTGCATGGTTCCGGTGACGACAGAATCCCGCATTCCGGCAATTACATTCTGTTCAGCCTTTTTTACAACGATGGAGTGCGATTCCCGGCAGATTCCTTTTGCATATTTCCAGCACTGGAAAAAAGGCGATCGGGGATTTGCGTTATATCCAAGCGCAGCTCCGCAGGAAGAACACCGAAAGATTCCGGAAAGCCAGTGTTTGCAGGAGGAGACGTCGCGCCGCCGGAACGGAACGTTTCTGGAGCGGATGCATTCCTGGGCGGCCTGCCAGGCGGCTTCCGGGACGATGGCTTCATGACGCCCGTCTGCAATAATCCATTCGCCGGGGTCTTTTTGTTTTCGGCCGCGCTTTGTGTAATTCCAGCGGATTTTTCCGCAGTAAAAAGGGTTTTCCAGCATGTATTTTACCGTGCGCGCTTCAAAAGGGTTCCCGTTTCTGGTGGAGACGCCAAGCTCATTCAGGTCACGCGCGATACGGTTATAGCTTTTTCCTTCCAGAAACGAAGCATACACGCGGCGGACAATGTCTGCCTGCGCTGCGTCCGGTTCGGGCGGTTTTCCGCCGCCGGCCGAAATATAACCGAACGGGGCAATGGACTGGTAGCCGCCGCGCATGGCTTTTTCCGTCATGCCGCGCAGGACCTCTCCGGACAGGCGGATGGAGTAGTATTCGTCCATCCATTCAATAATCCGTTCGATCAGGGTGCCGAACGGGCCGTCTGTCACAGGCTCGGAAATGCTGATTACTTCTACGTTATCGCGTTTTAACATGGATTTATAAACAATGGATTCTTCCTGGTTGCGTGCAAAGCGGCTGTATTTCCAGACCAGGACGACATCAAAGGGATGTTCTTTCGACTTCGCCCGTGCAATCATTTCCTGAAATGCGGGACGTTTGGATGCGTTCCTTCCGGAAATGCCGTGTTCGATGTAAATGTCCGCAGAGGATATGAGAATATCGTTTTTTTGAGCATACTCAAGTATCAGGCGTTTCTGCGCGTCCGGGGAAAGTTCCTCCTGTTTATCCGTAGAAACCCGGATGTAAGCGGCTCCGGTATGTAGCGGTTTGTCATTTATACAGGCGGTTCTTTTGGAATGAGAGTTTTGTTCCTGCCATTGCATCCGCAAATGCCTCCTTTTTGAACGGGATTGGTTCGTTTCTTTGATTACTATAATATATAGAATACGTGTTGGTTCCATACGTATGAATTCCATTGCAAGTGAAGCGCATTTCAGGTATGATAGGGTCAGAATAAATTTTAGAGAACAGAGGATGGAACAGGAGGACGGAATGGAGATACAAAAAACATATCGTATGTGGACGGAGTCGCCGTATTTTGATGAAGAAACCAGACAGGAGCTGGCTTTGCTTGCGGAGGACGAAGATGAAATTGCAGACCGCTTTTACCGCAATCTGGAATTTGGTACGGGCGGCCTGCGCGGCGTGATTGGGGCGGGTACGAACCGTATGAATATTTATACGGTGCGAAAAGCCACGCAGGGGTTGGCAAATTATATCAATCGGGCGGGGATTCTTAATAAAAGCGTTGCGATTGCATACGATTCCAGACACAAATCTTCGCAGTTTGCCGAAGAAGCGGCGCTTTGCCTGGCGGCGAACGGCATCCGGGCATTTATTTTTCCCGGGCTTCGGCCGACGCCCGTGCTTTCTTTTGCATTGCGCCGGCTGGGATGTACCGCGGGCATTGCCGTTACCGCGAGCCATAATCCTGCCCGGTACAACGGCTATAAGGTGTACTGGGAGGACGGCGGGCAGATTACGCCGCCAAGGGATCGGGAGATTATTGAGGAAGTGAACGCCGTTACGGATTTTGGACAGGTCAGGACGATGCCGAGGGAGGCGGCAAAAGAAGCCGGTTTGTATGTGCAGATCTCTTCGGAAGTGGACGACGCTTACATAGAGGCATTGAAGCAGATACCGCTTTGCCCGCAGATGCTAAAGGAGGAAGCGGGCCGTCTGAAAATTGTGTACTCTCCGCTGCACGGTACCGGAAATCTCCCGGTTCGGCGGATTTTAAAGGAGTTTGGCTTTACGCAGGTCTATGTGGTAACGGAGCAGGAACTTCCGGACGGAGATTTTCCGACGGTTTCTTCTCCGAATCCGGAGGACGGGGAAGCGTTTTTACTTGCTTTGAAGCTGGCACGGCAGGTTGACGCGGATCTGGTGTTTGCGACCGATCCGGATGCGGATCGTCTGGGGGTATATGCGAAGGATCGGGCGGACGGCACGTATCGGAGCTTTACCGGGAATATGACAGGGATGCTGATTCTGGAATATATTCTTTCCCGGAAAAAAGAATCCGGCACACTGCCGGACAACGGTGCGGTGGTTACAACGATTGTATCCGGAAAAATGGCGAAGCCGATTACGGAAGAATACGGCGTGAAGCGGATAGAGACGCTGACCGGGTTTAAATATATCGGGGAGCAGATTCGCTTGTTTGAACGGGATCACAGCTATGAATTTCTGTTCGGTTACGAAGAGAGCTACGGCTGTCTGGTGGGGACGCAGACACGGGACAAGGATGCGGTGGCTGCCGTTCTGGCGTTATGCGAAGTGGCGGCATGGTGCAGGCGCCGGGGGATGACGCTGTGTGATCAGATGAACCGTCTGTTTCAAAAGTACGGGTTTTACCGGGAAACGCTTCATACCGTTACGTGGAAGGGGCAGGACGGGGCGAATAAAATCGCTGCTGTGATGGAAGAGATACGGAACAGTGTGCCGGAGCGGATTGGAACGGAGGATGTGCTCTGGTTTGCAGACTACAAGAAGGGGGTACGGACCGATCTGGTTTCCGGTAAGAAGGAGCCGACCGGGCTTTTGCAGTCGAATGTGCTGTATTTCGGGCTTAAAGAGGACGGGTTTTGCTGCATCCGTCCGTCGGGAACGGAGCCGAAAATAAAATTTTATATCGGAGTGAAGGCAGAACATGAGGAAGCAGCGGAGTGCAGGCTGCAGGAACTGCAGGATGCGCTGCTGGCTCTGGCAAAAGGAGAATGAAAATGGAGATTTTAAAATTAAAGCCTGCCTGCAAGGATTATCTGTGGGGCGGCAGCAGGCTGCGCAAGGAATACGGGAAAGAGTCCGACGGAGAGGTGATTGCCGAAACCTGGGAGCTTTCCTGTCACCCGGACGGGCCGTCCGTGATTATAAACGGGGCGTATGCGGGAAAAACGCTGCAGCAATATATCGACGAGGCAGGGAAAGAGGTGCTCGGGACGCACTGCCGCCGGTTTCGGGATTTTCCGATTCTGGCAAAACTGATCGACGCCAGAGACAACCTGTCCATACAGGTACATCCGGATAACCGCTACGCTCTGAGAAATGAAGGGCAGTACGGAAAGACGGAAATGTGGTATGTAATGGACGCGGCAGAGGATGCGTATTTATATTATGGGTTTCGACAGGAGATTACAGGGGAGGAATTTGAAAAACGGATTCGGGAGGATACTCTGCTTGAGGTTTTGAATGCGGTGCCGGTGTATAAGGGGGACGTTCTTTTTATTGAATCCGGTACCATTCATGCGATTGGAAAGAATATTCTGATTGCGGAGATCCAGCAGAATTCGAACGTGACGTATCGGGTATACGATTACGGGAGAGTGGGCAGGGACGGACAAAAACGTGATTTGCACATTGAAAAAGCTCTGGCGGTTACAAACCGTGTGCCGATTATCCGCAATAACAGCAGCTATCCCCATGTTGCGGACTGTGACTATTTTACGGTCGATAAATTAAGCCTGGACGGCAGGGTGATGGATAAGATGGAGGGCAGGGTCTCGGAAGAATCTTTTGCCGGTATACTGGTTTTGGACGGAGCAGGGACCATTTCCGCGGGCGGGCAGACATTGGAATTTAAAAAGGGCGACAGTTTCTTTTTGCCTGCCGGGACAGGCCGGTATACGGTAGAAGGATTTTGTGACGCACTGGTGACTACGATTCGGGAAAAATCCGCCCCGGTGCGAATCGGCATTGCTCTTGGCAGCGGACAGACGCAGATCGGCCTGATTGATGTCCACCAGAAAATCATTGCAGAGGAAAAAATAAAAACGCGTCATACCGTAAATCCCAAAGAATTCATAACCGAGGTTGGGAAAAGAGCGCTGGCATTGCTGGAGCGGCAGTGTATCCCGCTGGATCAGTGTATCGGCGCAGGAATCGGCGTGCCGGGAAGCATCGACTGCAAAAAGGGCGTTGTGCGCTATTCCAACAATATCTGTTGGGAGCAGGTAGAGCTGATAAAAGAAATGGAGGCCGTTCTGCCGTTTCCGGTCCGGATTGGCAACGATGCGGATTGTGCGGCACTGGGAGAAGCCATGGCAGGCGCAGGAAAGGAGTACCGGGATGTTATTATGTTAACGCTTGGAGCGGGTGTCGGAAGCGGAATTATTTTGGACGGAAGCATTTTTCGGGGAGGAATGGTCGGCGGAAGCGAGCTTGGCCATATGGTCATTGCAGAACACGGAAGGAACTGTTCCTGCGGACGGCGGGGATGTCTGGAAGCTTATGTGTCCGAGCCGGCGCTTATCCGGGATGCATGCCGTGCGACAGGAAAAACGCTGACGCTGCAGGAGATTTTTTCGGGTGCAAAGAACGCGGATCCGGTGCTGCGGGAAATTGTGGAGCAGTACATTTACAGGCTGGGAACGGGGCTTGTCAATATTGTGAATATATTTCGTCCGCAGCTTATTCTGCTGGGCGGCAGGATTTTGGAGCAGGGGGTGTCATGGGTGAAGCCGTTGAGCGAGAGGGTGTACAGCGAATGCTTTGGGCAAAATGCCGGCAGTCTGCCGGAAATCGGGATTGCGGCGCTTGGCAGCGATGCGGCAATGATTGGGGCGGCAAATCTGTTTTAGCTGCCGTTTCCTCTGGATTTCATTGATAAGGAGGGGTGTCTTATGCTGGATAAAAAGAGTGCGGTCGCGTACTGTCTGACTTACCGGGAGGTGTATGAGGACGAGCCTTTTGGAGATCCCAACTGGACGGTGATCCGTCACAAAGAGAACCGGAAGGTATTTGCCTGGATTTTTGAACGGGAAGGGCATACGTGGGTGAATGTGAAGGTGGATCCGGAATGGCGCGAGGTGCGCAGGAACGCATATGCATCCGTTTTGCCTGCGTACCATATGAATAAAGAACACTGGAGTTCTGTCATTCTGGACGGGACGGTTCCCGAAAAGGAAATCAGGCGGATGATAGAAGAAAGCTATGATCTGACGAAACCGAAGAAAAAGAGGAAGGAGAAGAATTAACGAATCATAGATGGCCTGATGGAAGGCAGAGACATTGTCATGGCAAAGTTCCGTCAGCCAGAGGACAGGGGATACTTAAGAGCCGCTAAATCCTG
>CAMSEJ010000158.1 GCA_947057405.1 uncultured Roseburia sp. | reverse complement strand
CGCAATGTAAGCATCCACATCCTTATAACTCTGGCCGTTCCATTCGATCCCGTATTTCAGACGGTATTCATAAGGCAGATCCGCAAAGGAATTCTGATACGAATAATAATACTGATCCGGCTCGCCATCCTTACGGGACATAGACAGATTCCGAAGATCGTTCTTCGTAATCATCTCCCCCGAATAACTGTGATTGTGTTCCGTATCAACATAACCGGCATGGATATAATAAACGGTTTTACTCGGATTCACCGACATCCCGTTATACGGATACTCATTAATCCGGATCGGATAAGACGTCTCCTTCCCCCGGTACCGCACGGTAACCACAGCCTCCCCCAGACTGCCGCCTTCCATCAGATAAGAATCAATACTCGTCTGGGCATACTCCACGGGGCCGTCCTCCGGCCTGTCACACGGCAGCGACTGGTAAATATACGTATTTCCGGAATGAAACTCTTCCTCGGTCCCGTCCTGATGCACCGCACGAATTCTGATATTTCCCAGATACTGCTCCATCCCCTGCTCGTAAGTATCCCTGCACGCAAGGACAGAAATCGACACAATCGGGTTGTGCGACACCTCAAACTGTGTTTCCATTTCAAAATAAGAATACACTCCTGCCGCTCCGTGCCGCACACCAAGCACAGCCGAATGATTTCCCTCCGAAAGCCCTTCCACACCCGTCAGCTCCCGGTTCCCGTCAAGTGCAAGCACATCAAGCGACTTAGAAATACTCTCCCCTCTCGCGACCGCAATATCATTCCAGTCCAGCAACTCCAGCTCATTGCTGACACTCCCGCCGCCCTCATAACTGCTGATCATACACTTCACCGGCTCCGTAAAAGAAGTTCCGTCCGAATAAAGAACCTTCACCTGCATCCCTCTGCCCACAAACCCGAAATCCGACGGCTCCGCAGGACCGTTTACAACCTCAAACCCCAAAATATCCGCCTTCTTCATCGTCAGAGCAACATCCAAATCCGTCGAATCCTTATACCCGGTAATACTGCAATGAAACACATACTTCTCATCCCGATTCAGCCACATCACATAATCACTGGCAGACGAGTTCCCAACCCGGTACAAATCCTCCCGGAAAACCTTCTTCTTCTGTACATCCCCCTCATAATAAATCGTCTCATAAACCCCGGCCGCAAAAAAATCCCCATCCTTCCGGCTCTCCATCACCAAATGATACCATCCGCTCTGCGTCGGCGCAAAAACATAATACTGCTTCTCCTTCACCCTCTGATGCAGCATCTGCCCCTCCGTCATAGCAATAAAAGACTCCTCAATCGGCGATCCCGTCGCACCCGAAGCCCTCATCCCGTCCTCTGAAACAGGCAGACCACTCACCTCACCCGTCCCCGGCGAAATCTCCCCGTCCACCTCAGAACCTGCACCATCCCCGTCAGCCCCCGCTGCGTCCTTCACATTCGTCTCCCCAGAACCCGAAGCTCCTGCCGCACCTTCTCCGTCAGCATCCGCAGCATTCTTCACATCCGTCTCCCAGGAATCCGCAACCCCTGCAGCATCTTCTCCGTCAGCCCCCGCTGCGTCCTCCGCATCCGCCTTGCGGGAACCCGCAGCCCCTGCCGCATCCTCTCCGCCGACAAGCGCTCCGTCCCCCGCACCGATATCCTGAGCATTCAAACCATCTGCCGCAACTCCCCTGTCAGCAGCAGTTCCAAACTCCACAGAAGCCGTCCCTGCCTCAGCCGTCTGCGGAACAAACCATGCGGCATCCACCGGAACACATCCAAAACACAAAGACAAAGCAAGCAAAACAGCCGCCCCTCTCTTCCATCCTCTCATAACAAACTCCTTCCTTTCCAAACGGGAGCAGTCAGCATCCCAAAAAACATCAAAACCACAGCCAAAACAGCAAACCCACGCTATAGCCACCCCACAGCCACAGGCCGGCCGAAGACGTAGTCAGCCAGAGGGCAGGGTATGCAGACGGGGCATTGTGACGGAATTTAGAGCTTCTTAAGAATCCCCTCCAGACCCCAGCAATGCCCTGCCACGGATGGCAGGGCAAGCTGCAACCGCGCCACGGACGGCGCGTTTCCGGCGGTTGCGTCCGCATTCCAACAATCATAGGGGGGATACTTTAGAAGCCCTTAATACCGGAACACAGCCCCGTCCGCATACCCTGCCCTCTGGCTGACGGCGCCCTTCAGCCCCTCCCCCTCACAAAGACATCCTCTCAGCCTCCCCACACAAAAGCTCCCGAATCCTCCGATTCTCCTCCCGCACAAGCGCAGGATCCTCCTCCAACAGCCTGCCCGCCGCTTCCGCCGCCCGTTTGAGCACATCCGCATCCTGATAAACATCCGCCAGCGCAAACGCCAAATCCCCGCTCTGCCGGATCCCGAAAAAATCTCCCGGCCCGCGCAGCTTCAAATCCTCTCCCGCAATCAAAAACCCGTCATTGGAACGGTTTAAAATAGCAAGCCTCTGCTTTGAGCCCTTGCTCTGCGCATGATCCACCATAATACAATACGACTGCGCCTCCCCGCGTCCGACGCGCCCTCTGAGCTGGTGAAGCTGCGCCAGCCCAAACCGTTCCGCATTTTCAACCATCATCACCGTTGCATTCGGCACATTCACCCCGACCTCTACTACCGTAGTCGAAACCAGCACGTCAATCCTGCCGCCCGCAAACTCTTCCATAATCCGGTTCTTCTCCGCCGGCTTCATCTTTCCGTTTAAGCAGCAGACCCGGATATCCTCCCCGTAATATTCCTTTAGCTTCTTTGTATAATCCGTCACGTTTTCCGCTTCGAGCTCCTCGCTCTGTTCCACCAGCGGGCAGATTACATACGCCTGGTGCCCCTTTTGCACCTCTTTTCGGATAAACTCATAAGCCGTCCTCCGGTAAGAAGTCCCGACCACGCAATTCTTATTCGGCAGCCGCTTCGCCGGCACCTCGTCAATCACGGAAATATCCATATCCCCGTAAATAATAATTGCAAGCGTCCGCGGAATCGGCGTCGCGCTCATTACCAGAATATGCGGAAACCGCCCTTTCTCTGCGAGCGTTTCCCTCTGCCGCACGCCGAACCGGTGCTGCTCGTCAGTCACCACCAGGGCAAGGTTGGAAAAAACCGCTTTTTCCTGAATCAGCGCCTGCGTTCCAATCACCATGGCGTCCGGGTACAGCTGCATATCCTCATATGCCCGCCGCCGCTCCCGCGCGGTAAGAGAACCCGTCAGAAGAACTACCTTTCGATCCAGTTTAAAATCCGTGCACATTTTCAAAAACGTCTCATAATGCTGTCTGGCAAGCACCTCCGTAGGCGCCATCAGTGCGGACTGATAGCCGTTTTCCCCCATCAGAGCCATGCAAAGAAACGCCACTACCGTCTTGCCCGACCCTACGTCCCCCTGTATCAGCCGCTGCATGACCGTATCCCGTTTTAAATCACAGATGACCTCATCCAGACATTCTTTCTGAGCACGGGTCAGACGGTACGGAAGATGGGAAAGAAGATACGGGATCACCGTCTCATTTTGGACGGGAAAATCATTGGCCAGCTTCGTCCGCTGCTCCTTCTGCCGCTGCACGTTCAGAATAAACAGGAAAAACTCGTCAAATACCAGACGCTTTCTGGCAATTGCCAGGTGTTCTATGGAATCCGGAAAATGAATCTGGCGGAGCGCGAAATTATATTCGCACATCTTTTCTTCTGTCCGGATCGGTTCCGGCAAAAATTCGTATGCCAGCGGAATACGTTCCAGCGCCTGACGGATTGTGCGGACCAGCACCGTATTGCTTAAGCCTTCTGTCCGGGCATACACCGGCTGCAGCGTCTTTTGCTTTTCCAGATACTGTGCTGGCGTAAAAATCTCCGGCTGCTCCATACAAAATCCGCGCCCTTTTTGTTTGGCTTTGCCGTAAAATATGTAGGTCTGCCCCGCCTTTAACAGGCTTCTCACATATGCTGCGCGAAACCAGACGCATTCCACCGCTCCCGTCTCGTCCGCGGCTTTTGCCTGCACCAGATCCATACCGCGCGCGTGCTTTAACAGCGGCATCCCGGCCACCCGCGCCGTTACCGCATAGACCCCTTCCGCAAGAACCGCCCCCGGCGGTACGGGCGCTTTATAGCGAATATAATCCCTCGGAAAATAAAGGAGTATATCCTGAATGGTATATACTCCTATGCGGTTCAAAAGCTTTTCAGTTTTTGCGCCGATTCCCTTTAATTCTGTCACAGATGATTCCATCCTCATACGGCCACCTATTCTACGGAAATCACGTAATAGTAAATCGGCTGTCCGCCCGCATTAACCTCCACTTCCACATATGGGTGGCTCTCTGTGATCTGCTCCGACAGCTCGGCCGCCTCTTCTTCGGTGGCGTCCTTGCCGTAATAAATGCTGACCAGAGAAGAATCTTCGTCAATCATCTGATCCACCATCTCAAGCGTAACGGATTTGCGGTCCATGCCGACCGAAAGAATGGATTTGTCCCCGATTCCCATATAGTCGCCCTGGTGGATTTCCTTGTCATCGATCTCCGTATCACGGATGGCGTAGGTCACCTGCCCGGTCTTGACATAGGAAATTTCTTCATTCATATGCGTCTCGTTCGCCTCCGGCGACTGCCCAGGGATATAATTGACAAGCGCCGTAATCCCCTGCGGGATCGTCCTTGTCGGAATGACAACTAACTTCTTGTCTTCGCAGAGGGACGCCGCCTGGTTGGCTGCCAGGATGATATTTTTATTGTTCGGAAGGATAAATACCGTCTTGGCGTTCACCTTAGAAACCGCCTGAAGGACATCTTCCGTACTCGGATTCATCGTCTGCCCGCCTTCGATAATATAATCCGCGCCGAGTCCGTAAAAGATTTCGTTTAACCCTTCCCCGATGGAAACGGTTACAAATCCCATCTCTTTTTCCGGCTCCCCGTCCGCCGGTTCGGCCGGCTCGGAATCGCCCTGCGTCACGTTCTCCGCGATGGCCGGCGTAAGATTCTGCATTTCTTTTTCTTTCAGGGCGGAAATTTTCTCGTCACGCTCTAATTTCATATTTTCAATGATAATCTCGGTTAAGCTGCCGTAGCTTAAGCCTCTTTGCATCGCAAGCCCCGGATCGTTGGTATGTACGTGTACCTTTACGATCTCTTCGTCCGCTACCACGACAATGGAATCCCCGATCTTTTCGAGATATGCCTTAAATTCCGCTTCCTTTTCTTCCCGGAACGGATGCCCGGTCATAACGAGAAACTGTGTACAGTACGTAAACCGGATTTCCTGGTTCGCCTGCGCGTCAATATGTGCGCCGGTCTGTACCGGTTGTTTCTGCTCCGGCGCAGCCTCATAGGTTATTTCACTGCCCTGCAGCGCAAGCAGCGCACCGCGCAGCACCTCCACAAGACCCTGTCCGCCGGAATCCACTACGCCCGCCTGTTTTAAGACCGGAAGCATATCCGGTGTCTTCGCCAGTACGCGGTCCGCTTCCGCCACCACGGCCTTTGCAAAGACCAGAAGGTCGGTTGTCGTCTCTGCCAGCTCAAGCGCTTTTAGGGCGGCTCCCTTGGCAACGGTAAGAATGGTGCCCTCTTTTGGCTTCATAACTGCCTTATAGGCGGTTTCTACCGACTTCTCCATGGCACGTGCCATAACGCCCACCGTAACGGTATCGTATTCCGCAATAACCTTTGTAAACCCACGAAACAGCTGGGATAAAATGACGCCGGAGTTGCCCCTCGCCCCGCGCAGGGAGCCGGAGGAAATTGCTTTCGCCAAAGACTTCATATCCGGGGAATCAAGCTCTTTTACTTCCCTTGCCGCAGCCAGGATGGTCATGCACATATTTGTGCCCGTATCGCCGTCCGGAACGGGAAATACATTCAACTCATTGATCCATTCTTTTTTTGCTTCCAGATTTGCCGCTCCGCTTAAAAACAGCCTTGCAAATTCGGCAGCATTTATCGAATTGATTTCCAATTTAAACATCCTCCTTAATCGATGACTCGCACGCCTTCAACGTAAATATTAATCTTCTCAAGATCGGAAGAGCGTCGTGTAGGGAAAGAGTGTGGTACCTTGTGTA
>CAMSEJ010000157.1 GCA_947057405.1 uncultured Roseburia sp. | reverse complement strand
CGGAATGCGCCATGGAAGGCGCGTTTCCGGCGGTTGCGTCCGCATTCGGGCACGTAAATGGGATACTTTAGAGCCACTTACTCCTGTCACACAGCGAGCGCCGCATCCCCTGCCCTCTGGCTGACGGGGCTTTGCCAACCTTTACCCCCTCCTAATCAGAGCGGGCAGTTTTTTTCTTATCCCCCATTTCTTTTTTGGGCACCTCCGGCTCTGCAGGCACTTCCGGTACCTGCGGGGCGGTGTGCAGCGGGCAGGTGTTGCCGGACGACTGTGACATTAAATACGGGCCGTCTGCGGAACCGGACGATCCGCCGGAAATATAGATGCCTCCGGTGCGTTCCGGGCAAAAATCCGTTGCCAGCATACCGGATTCGGTACAGATTGTAACGCTGACATGGCGGTTGCAGTATTCGGTCGGCACGCTGCCCTCCGCAAAGTACTCGGTTTTAACCATACTTCCGCGCGGATCGGAATCACAGTGGCCCGCAACGACGAGCCTGCCGGATTTTCGGCATACGGTCGCAGTGGTAATGTTTTCTGGCATAATAAAATCTTTGTATTCCAGATTCGCATGGATCCGCGACATGACCGCCCGCCAGATGGATTTGGGGTAGGAAGTCGTACCGGAAGCCTGCGGCGTATTGTCGTCATAGCCGCCCCAGACGACACAGGTATAATAAGGGGTAAACCCGGCAAACAGGGCGTCCCGGTTTTTGGTCGTTGTCCCGGTCTTGCCTGCGATTGCCATTTCACCGAAATTGACGGCGGTCCCGGTACCTTTGCTTACAACATCCTGCATGGCATTGGTCAGAAGCCATGCGGTAGAATCTTTTAATACACCATGGGTCTGCGGTGTGTTGTCAATCAGCACGTTGCCGTCATGATCCAGGATTTTGGTATAAAAACGGGGTTTAATGTAGGTTCCGTTGTTGGCAATCGTGGCATAGGCGGCGGTAAGTTCTAAGTTGGTGACGCCTTTTGTGATGCCGCCAAGCGCCAGTGCCTGGTTGTTGTCATCGTCTACTATTGTAGTAAATCCGAAATCGTGCAGGTAGCTAAAGCCCAGATCCGTGCCGATTTCGGTCAGGGTTTTGACCGTTACAATATTGACGGAGTGCGTAATGGCTTCCCGCAGCGTCGTAAAGCCGCGGAATGAGTTGTCATAGTTGCGCAGGGATGTCCCGTTTTCGTAAGAATAAGGGGCGTCGTCCTGTACGGAAGCGAGAGTAAGTCCGCCGCTGTCAAGGGCAGGGGCGTAAGCGGCAAGCACTTTGAAGGTAGAACCCGGCTGGCGTGTGGTGTCCGTTGCGCGGTTTAATGTCTTGCTGGCGGTTTTATCGCCCCGGCCGCCGACAATTGCGGCGACTTCGCCGGTTTCCTGATTGATAACCGTAAGCGCGGCTTCCGGCTGCAGTGTAAAGGTAACGGTTTCCCCGGCCTCCACAATCCGGTCTCCCGGCTCCATAATTTCCGATTTGTATTTGTCGATTGCTGCCTGCGCTTCTTCCACCGAAGCAAAATTTAAGCTGTATTCACTGTTTGCGGACTGGTAATAAGACAGCATGGTCTGTTCGCTGAAATTGGCAAATGTCCCGTCCTTTTTTTCTATGGTCAGACGGTAGGAGAACGAATATTTCGGCGCTGCGGGATAGTTCTCCTGGTTATTCACTTCTTCGTCGCAGATGGCCTGGATGGCCGGATCCTGTGTGGAATAAATCGTAAGCCCGCCGTTGTAAAGCGCTTTATAAGCCTGCGTTTCCGTATATCCCTTTAAGTCAATGAAATCCTGAATAATCTGGTCGGTCAGCTCGTCCACAAAATAAGAAGTAATGGATTCCTCCACAGCGGTATTGACTACCTGGATCCGGTTGTAAACGTCGTCCGACATGGCGTCTTCAAATTCCTTCTGGGAAATGAAATCGTGATCTTTCATATTCCGCAGTACCTTTTCCCGCCGTTCCGCGTTTTTTTCCGGATTGATGATCGGGTTAAAACGGGAAGGATTCTGGGTAATGGCGGCGATGACCGCGCATTCGGATAAGGTCAGATCCGAAACGTTCTTATTGAAATAGCGTCTGGATGCCGACTGTACGCCGAGTGTATTTTGTCCCAGGTTGATTGTATTCAGATAGTTTTCCAAAATCCAGTCCTTGGAAACCTTTTTTTCGAGCTGTATGGCAAGGTACTGCTCCTGCAGCTTGCGCTTAAACTTGTCCGCCAAAGACGATTCACTGGTCCAGCTGGTAAAAACATTGTTTTTTAAAAGCTGCTGCGTAATCGTGCTGGCGCCTTCCGAAAAATGTCCGCTGGTAATGCCGATAAACCCGGCGCGGACGATGCCTCTTAAGTCAATGCCGTTGTGTTCGTAGAACCGTTCGTCCTCAATGGCGACAAATGCGTGCTGCAGATGGACGGGGATTTCTTCAAACGTGGCATAGACACGGTTGGAACCGGTAGCGACCAGGCGGGCAATCTGGTTGCCGTCTTTGTCAAGCACGGTGGAGAGGAAGCCGGTAGGGGTGGCGTCGTCTAGGTTGATTTCCGGCGCGGAATCAATTACGCCCTTTACGATACCGAAACCGGTGCATCCGCCGATGACAAGGACCGCTAAGAAACATACAAGCAGGGTTTTCAGAAAGATAATGCTGAACTTTTTGCAGATCATCGTGCTTTTGGCAGTAAGTTCTTTTTCTCGTTTGCGTGTACTGCTTCTACCGTAATTCATAATGAGCCTCCTTTTAAAAATCTATTATAGCAAAAAGTGAGGGAGATGAAAAGGGATTGGGGAATGATTTTTCAAACACGCTCTATTGCTTCCCGGGCGGATCCGTGTTAAAATTACAATAAAAAAGAGGGGAGAATGATATGAAAGCACTGTATCAGGGCGGCGAAGGCGAAATTACAGAAAAGAAATCCCGGTTTATTGCAACGGTACGCCCCGTAGAATCCGAAGAAGAAGCAGCGGCATTTATTGCGGAAATGAAAAAGAAATACTGGGATGCCAGGCATAATTGCTCTGCGTTTGTGATCGGCCCCAATCAGGAGCTGACCCGCTGTTCGGATGACGGCGAGCCGGCGCAGACAGCCGGGCGGCCGATGCTTGACGTGCTGCTGCGGGAAGAGATCCATAATGCTGCGGTGGTTGTCACGCGGTATTTCGGCGGTACGCTGCTTGGGACGGGCGGATTGGTGCGTGCGTATCAGAAAGCCGTACAGGAGGGGCTTGCCCACAGCGTGGTCATAGAAAAGGAGCCGGGCAAAAAGCTTTCCATACAGACGGATTATACCGGGCTCGGCAAGATACAGTATTCGCTGGCGCAGCAGGACATTCCGGTAATCGGGACGGAATATACGGATGCGGTGCAGATAGATGCCATGGTGCCGGCCGGAAAAGAGGAGGAGGTTGCCGAACAGATTACGGAAGTAACCGGCGGTGCGGCGCGCTTAATTTGGGGAAAAGAAGTGGAATTTGCCCGGATCGGAAAAGAAATTAAAATTTTTTGAAAAAAAGTGTTGACAGATCGGGATAACGTATGTATAATGTCTATTGTTGGCTGAGGACATCAGCACAACAGCAAATAATGGCCCATCGCCAAGCGGTAAGGCAACGGACTCTGACTCCGTCATTCCAAGGTTCGAATCCTTGTGGGCCAGCTTGAAAAGCACCACATATTGTGGTGTTTTTTTATTATCAGGAATGCCGTCAGGGCAAAAAGAGGTGTGGCATATGTTTTGTACGGAAGGAAAGGTCCGGTACAGTGAATTAGGGGCGGATGCGAAGCTGACGCTACCGGCTGTGTTAAACCGGCTGCAGGACTGCTGTATTTTCGATTCGGAAGAAATCGGCATGGGACCCGATTTTCTGAAGCGGCAAAAGCGGGCGTGGGTGCTTTCCTTCTGGCAGGTTGTGATTTGCCGTCTGCCGGGATTGGGAGAACCGCTCCGCACATACACCTGGCCGTATGATTTTAAAGGTTTTTTGGGATACCGGAATTTTAAAATGGAAGACGGGGCGGGCCGGGTAACGGCGTTTGCCAATTCGATCTGGACCTATCTGGATACGCAGACCGGGATGCCGTCGCGCATTCCGCAGCAGGTGCGGGAGCGTTATGTCTTCGATCCGCCGTATGCAATGGAATGCGCCGGACGGAAGCTGCATCTGGAAGAGGGGATGCGGCAAAAAGAGCCGGTGCGCGTGGCGAAAAGCCAGATTGACACGAACCGGCATGTCAATAACGGCAAATATGTGATGCTGGCGGAAGAATATCTGCCAAAAGATTTTAAGGTAAAAGAAATTCGGGCAGAATATAAAAAGGCGGCTGTTTATCCCGGCATTCTTTATCCCAAGGTAAAGGAACTTGGCGGCCGTTTTCTGGTTTCTCTCGAAAACGAAGCGGCAGAGCCTTATGCAATCGTAGAATTCAGGGAGGATTATGTATGAAATTAGGGGAAAAGCAAAAGCTGGTTATTACAAAGGAAGTGGATTTTGGGGTATACCTTTCGGAGCATCCGCAGGACAGGCAGACGGTGCTGCTTCCTGCAAAGCAGGTACCCAAAGACGCAGCAACAGGGGATGAGGTCGAGGTTTTTTTGTATAAGGATTCCAAGGACAGGCTGATCGCCACGACGAAAACGCCGTACCTTGTCATGGACGGCGTTGCTGCCCTTAAGGTAGTGGAAACGAATGACATCGGCGCGTTTTTGGACTGGGGCCTGGAAAAGGATCTGTTCCTTCCGTATAAGGAAATGACCCGGAAGCTAAAGGCAGGCGACGAGGTTTTGGTGCGGCTTTACATTGATAAGAGCAGCCGGCTGTGCGCGAGTATGCGCTATCTGTACGATCTTTTGCAGAAGGATTCCCCCTGTCAGAAAGGGGATACCGTTTCCGCACGGATCTACGAATTCAGCGGGAACTTTGGCACGTTTGCGGCGGTGGACGACCGGTACTCGGCCATGATCCCATCGTTTGAGGACTGCAGTCATTTAAAAATCGGAGATATTACGGAAGCAAGAGTTACGAATGTAAAGCCGGACGGCAAGCTGGATCTGACCATCCGCAGACAGGCGTATCTGCAGATGGACGAGGATGCCGAAGCGGTTTTGAAGGTACTGGATTCGTATGGAGGCGTACTGCCGTTTAACGACAAAGCTTCTCCGGAGGTGATCAAACGGGAGTTTAAAATGAGCAAAAACGCTTTTAAACGCGCGGTAGGACGTCTGTACAAAGAACAAAAGATCGAAATCACGGAAAAGAGTATCCGCAAATTATAAGAAAAGGAGACAGGATATTGTACGATGTAATTATTATCGGAGGCGGGCCGGCCGGGCTGTCTGCGGCTGTATATGCGGCGCGGGCATGCTTAAAGGCGCTGCTGCTTGAAAAGCAGCCGATGGGCGGCGGGCAGATTTTAAACACGGCAGAGGTAGACAACTATCTGGGATTTTTCGGCACAAACGGATTTGAACTGGGGCAGAAGTTTACGGAACACGCACAGCATCTGGGGATCCGGCCGGTCACGGAGGAAGTGATCCGCCTGGAGTGCATGGGCGCGGTAAAAAAAGTAGTTACCGAAAAACAGGAATACGAGACGAAGAACATTATTTTTGCCGCAGGCGCGGGACACCGGAAGTTGGGCATTCCCGGAGAAGAGGAGTTTGCCGGCAGGGGCGTATCTTATTGTGCAACCTGCGACGGAGCGTTTTTTCGCGGGAAGACAACGGCAGTAATTGGCGGCGGCGACGTAGCCTTAGAGGATGCGCTGTTTCTGGCAAACGTGTGCGAAAAGGTGTATTTAATCCATCGCAGAGATGCGTTTCGGGGTGCAAAAACACTTGTGGAGCGGGTTAATGCGGCAGGCAATATAGAGCTTGTCCTGGATACGGTAGCCCGGGAAATCCGGGGAGAGAATACGGTAACGGAGCTTTCCTGCGTAAATGTAAAAACAGGGGAGAAAAAGAACCTGGCGGCAGACGGGGTATTTATTGCAGTGGGAATGGTGCCGCATACCGGGCTTTTGGACGGACAGGTAAAACTGGATGAAAGCGGGTATGTTGCGGCCGGAGAGGACTGCAGGGCC
>CAMSEJ010000156.1 GCA_947057405.1 uncultured Roseburia sp. | reverse complement strand
TCCGGTGGTTGCGTCAGCATGAGAATACCAAAATGGGATGCTTTAGAGCCCCTTATCCCCTGAACACAGACCCAGACGCACACCCTTCCCTCTGACTGACGGCCCTTTGCCAACACAGTTCTCTCCAGATCGTATTTAAAAAATCACTCCCGCAACTCTATCTCACCTTCGTCGTCAGCAAAACCGCAATCTCCTCATACGCAGCTCCCTTTGGGATCTCATAAACTCCCGGAAGAATCCCGTCATCATATCCCTTTTTCACCAGATAATCATTAAAATCCTTCGCGCTGTCCACCAGCCCGGCTTCCTGCAATTTCCTGCAGACCACGTCAGAATACTGCCCCCCGCTGATTTCAATCCGCACTTTCTCCTGCGTCTGTTCCGGCTTATTCTCCTCGTCCGGCTTTTGCTCTCCTGGTTTTGTACCCGATGTGTCCGGCTTATCTCCCGGCTTCGTCTCCGGCACCGCAGGCTTATCTCCCGGCTTCGTCTCCGGCGCGGCAGGCTTATCCTCCGCCTTTGTCCCGGATGCGTCCGGCTTGTCCTCCGCCTTCGTATCAGAAACACCGCTTTGCTCCTTTGTCTTTGTGTCCGATGCATCGTCCGGATCCTTCGTACCTGATGCATCCGACGCACCCTTCTTATCTTCCGCCTTCGCGTCTGATACCTCTTTTCCGTTCTCGGTTCCCGAACTGCCTTCCTGCGTATCCGCATCCTGCATCATCTGCGCAACCGTCTTCGATTCCGTATCCTCCGCCTGCACCGGCGCCCCGTTTCCCGACACGCCGTCATTCTTATGCATAGAACCAAATATCATAAAAAGAATGGTCGTGATAAGAATCCCTATCCCGGCCCCTCTAAGGTAATATTTTAATCTCACTGCTTCCGTTTCCCTTCATACAACCCGATTACCAACTGCACCTCGCCCAATCCAAGCGTCAGCTCCCTTGCAATGTCAATGCTTGATTTTCCCTGCTTATGCAGCGCCAATATCGCATCATTGTGGTTTACATCCTCTGTTTCCACAAAGTCATCGCCTGACAAATACTCCGCGGCTTCAATACCTGGCTGGAACACAGGCGGCTCTTCTATCTGCGGCAGGGGCTCTGCCCTCATCTCGTTTACGGGCATATTCTGCGCCAGATGGGTTGTAATTTTTTCATCCTTCTTTTCAAGATCCTTTGCCAGCTCCTGCAATTCGCCGGACAGCCTGGTCAGCTCCGTATGCTTGTCGTTTAACATACTGTAAAGAAACATGATTTCGTTGTGCGTCTTATTCATTGTCTCTAAGACGGTATCCGAAAATTCACTGATCGCCATGATTTTCTCATTGCACTCTTTTTCCATTGAGCGCTCGGATTTTAACAGCGCCTCTTCGACCTCCTGGCTTACCTTGCCTTCGATTTCCGAGGTGGATTTCTCAAGCTCCCGTTCCATAACCTTCTGGATTTCGTCGTTGCTTAATTCCCCGATTTTATCCAGCTCTCCGGGACCTAATTTTTCCGTGATAAAAAAACTGGCAACATAAAATACAACACCGATTACCAGTAACAGAATCTCTATTCCTGCCATGTCTGTTTCTCCTCTAAATTTTCATATCGAAACGGCCGCCCTGTAAGCTGTAGCTGGTGCGGCTGTTCTCCGGCTCCTGTTCCTTTGGCCTTTTCTTCTTCTGCCGCTGCCCGCTGTACTCATTGCTGCCCTTTTCTTTCGCGTCGTAACGCTTTTCATGATCCTCGGTGTCATCCGCGTGATTCACCTGTTTAAGCTGCCTGTGTTCCTGCGTCTTAATCTGCGATTGAATATTCTGCTGGTCTATCATAGGCTTGCTGTCTTCATGCTGCTTGATCACGCCCACGTCCTGTGTCCGGGGGATCATCCCGTTTAATGTCACCGGTCCAACTGCCATTTTTACCACCTCACATCATCGAAACGGCGTACCGCCAGAAGCGTATGGGAACGCTCTGTTCTGCCATGTACGGCCTGCGACAATCCCGGGCCACCGCATAAAAACAGGCGCTGCCCGCGGATCGCCGAACCGCTTTCTGCTGTCGGTGCGCTACAGGTTTGCTACTTTGATTTCCCCGTCTGCCTTGTAAAACTGACAGAATTTGCGGTCAGATTTCGTCGTCATGGACAGCTCCGAAATCTTGATATTCACACCGGGATAAATGACGCTCTGTACTTCTATTTTTGCCCGAACTGCGCTTACAAAATTCATACGCAGGGAATTGATCTCCTCATTAATCGGCGCAAGCTGCCCCTGCAGGGTTTTCAGCGCAATAACCTGCGTCTTCATAAAATGCGTCTTATCCGGCGGAAGCTTAACCCCCGCTTTTAATTTTTCGCTGAAATTGAGCAGAATCGGGCGAATCTGATCAATCTTTTTGGCAATGTCCTTTGCTTCCTCCTGAAGCTTCTGGTAATGCTCTAATTTCTCCGGTTCAATGCCGACTTCCACACTCGTCGCCGTACCCATTTCAGACCCGATAATACGCGCCGAAACCTTATTTCCTGCCCGCACATGGCCTCCCCGGATAAAGCCCTTGCCTCCGCTGACATTGACCTCCGTATTTGCGGAAACCCTGCTTTGGATAATGGATTCCGTTTCCACATACCCGCCGGATTTCACCGTCGCCCCTTCAATAAACTTGGTAATGACATTGCCCTTTGCGGAAAGTACGCCCTTGCCCATGCCGTGGATACCGTGCTGCACGATGATCTGGCCGCCGGCATAAAGCTTTGCACCCTCTACAACGCCTTCCACCATAATATCCCCGTCGGCATAAATGACAAAACCGCTTTTTACATTTCCTTTGACCGATACATTGCCCGGATAATTGATATCGCCGACGGAATTATCCACATCGGCCGGCACTTCATATACGCTTGATACAAAAACCTTGCCCTGCACCAGGGACGCATGTCCGGTCACCTCGGAATAAAGCTCGGTTCCGTCTTCCGACGCACGGATATTATTGGCATACGATAATTTGAGATCCTTGACATACCTCGGCTTTAACTCGCAGCCCATCACGTCGCGGCCCGCCTTGCCCGGTACGGCGGGGATCAGCTTGGCAATAAGCTGATTCGCTTCTACCTTGCTGATAACATTCAAGTCGTGGTAATTGACCGAACCGTCGTCGTTGTGCTTGGGCTTTAAGCTTTTGCTGGTTGAGAAATAATATTCGATTTTGGCATCTCTGCCCAGCGCCGGCGGCGTTCCTTTCCCAATCAGGTATTCGGTGCAGTACTCCCGGTAAGAAAGCAGCCTGCCGATGATATTCTCGTCAATCCCGTAAACCACCTTTTTATTCACCAGAGCATCCATAATGTCTTCTTTTGTAATTGCCCTGCCGCCCGGAGACGCAGGATAAAATACACAGCGGACAAGCATGGCATCCAGCGACAGGTTAATAAGCACCTTTTCATGAATGACATTTGTCTTTGCCCGGCAGACATACACCTGCTCCGGCACGGAGGAAGAAACGGCCTCGGCAAGCGCTCTTGTATCATACTCATGGTACCCTTCGCTGGTCAGGTAGGAAACCACTTCTTTGACGTCAAGCGACTTGCCGCCCTCTTCCGCCGGAAAGAAATCCAAAAGTAATTTTTCTCCTTCTATCACGGGTTTAAAATAACTGTTCCTGTTTTCCATATGCAAACCCCCTCTCTGTTCCGTTGCTGTCAATCCGTTACTATATTCATATAATCCCCCATGCGTTTTCGCATTTTAGCCAATGCCTTCGTATGGAGCTGTGATATCCTTGATTCGGAAACGCCGAGGATCTTACTGATTTCTTTGAGCGTCAGCTCTTCATAATAGTAAAATTCAATGACCTTTCGCTCTTTTTCCGTCAGCGTTTCAAGTGTATCTTTCAAGACTTCTTTCAGTTCGTTTTCTTCTATTTTATCTTCCGGCTGGATGAAATGGGAGTTCCCCTTGGCGTCCATGACCGGCTCGCTTCCCTGTTCCACAAATTCATTCAGCGAAACGACATTCGTGATTTTAAGCTGGGACTGCCAGATCAAAAGTTCATCGTCCGTAATCCCGATCTCTGCCGCAAGCTCCTCGTCCGTGGCATTTTTGCCGGTTTTCATTTCAATCCGTTTGATTGCTTCATCCAGCTTCTTCTGTTTCTGCCTCACGGTCCTTGGAATCCAGTCCATCTTGCGGATCTGATCCAGAATAGAACCGCGGATACGAAGACTTGCATACGTTTCAAATTTTACGTCCTTCTGGGCATTAAATTTATCAATTGCGTCAATCAGCCCGAATATCCCATATCCTACCAGATCGTCATATTCTACATTGTAGCCTAAGTACATGCTGAGCCTTCCCGCTACAATTTTAACCAACGGCGCATATTCCAAAATAATCTGCTCACGTATTTCCGGCGACGGATTTTTCTGATAGGTTTCCCATAGCTTTTCCCGTTCCGTTGTCTTCATTTCAAGCCCCCATTACAAAATGCCGTATTACTCTGCCTCTTCTTCAATGGTATCGCCGGTATCCCGGATCTCTTCTTCCTGTTCTTCCATAGATCCCGCTTCGCCTTCCGATGCGGCTTCTTCTTCCATATCTTTAAAATTCATGTTAATAATGACACTTGCTACAGTACCGATTACAAAAAAGATGATACATACAATGACAAACCTCTTTGCAAATACTACGGTATCCACATGCTGCACAAACGATATCACACATGTCACAAACCCGGCCAGCAGTGCCAGGCACGCCGGTATTGATTTTGTATTCATCCCTGTTCCCTCCATTGGCAGAGGTTTTATATTTTTTTCACCGGTTTGCCGATTGCCTTAATATAAAAATCCCCTGTTTCACAATGCAACTCTACCGTGCGCCCGTAATTTAACCCCGTATCCTCCGCAATCAGCCGTATCCGGAGCTGTTTTAATTTGGCTTTTGCCGCAAGCGCGTTGCGCTCGCCGATGTTGCTGATATTGGAACTGCCGCTGACGGAGAACATCTTTGCCCCGCCGGCGATTTTCGCCACCAGGCGCGTCCTGTTCGCTCCCGCGCGCAGTACCTGTTTTAACAGTTCGTCAATCCCCGTGTCCGCAAATTTTGCGATATTGCTGTTGTTGCGCATCTGTGTGCTGTCTGGCAGCATATAATGCACCATGCCGCCAACCTTTGTAACCGGATCATATAAAGTCAGGCCTATGCAGGAACCAAGTCCCAGTGTCGTTATAATATCAGGTGACTTACAAATATTCAGATCCGCCATACCTACTTTTATAACTTTGCTCATTTTCCTCTCCTTATAGTGACAATCCAAGTGCTGTTAATATTTTATCATACGAATCCTCTTCGGGCATCAGGATAAAATAACCGTTGATCATAACATCATCTCCAAATTCGGTCTGAATCAAAAGGGCATGATCTCCAAACTGCCCGAACTCGATCGCCGGAACACTTAATATGGATGCCGCCATGTCTACCGCAATATAGGGAATAGACGGCGTAATCACCAGGTTCGTCAGACTCGATAATGCATTGAGGTAAGACGCCGCAATAATGTTGCCGATCTCTTTTAATGCCGACAAATCCATTTCGTCAAATTCCGTCTTAAAATCCCCGTCCCGCCCCATCAGCTTATTGACCAGAAACTGCGCGGAATCCATTTTCAGCAAAAACATCATGCTGCCTTCGATATCGGACTGGACCTCCAGAAAAATACCGACAATCGTCTCATCCTCCCGGCAGATGGCAGAGCCTAACTGCGAAACTTCAAGGAGCGCTACCTTCGGCACGCTCATATCCAGGCGGATCCCAAGCATCGACGCAATCGCCGTAGTCGCGTTGCCCGCCCCGATATTCCCAATTTCCCTTAATACGTCAACATACATCGTGTTGACTTCTTCCAATGTAAATTTACCCATTTTAACCTCCATATCCGGAATGTATCATTCCCGATCAGCCTTTTTTCCGGATTTTCCTTTCTTCCTCGAAAATATAACGGATAATTTCCTCCTGCATCCGGTTGTCGTGGAAAATAAACTGCACACGCGTCTCTATCTTCCCCCAGCGGTTCTCCGCTTCCTCAGACGCCAGCACATGGCCTTTGATAAAATACTGCTTAAGATCGGAAGAGCACACGTCTGAAC
>CAMSEJ010000155.1 GCA_947057405.1 uncultured Roseburia sp. | reverse complement strand
TACACAAGGTACCACACTCTTTCCCTACACGACGCTCTTCCGATCTGGATAAATTTCGATTTCGTTGCCGCCGAAGATAAATTTGCTGCCGGCCGGCGATCCCTTTGCCATCAGCGCGTCGGAAACCATAATGGAGTAATCCGGGCCTTTGGACATAAAGTAATTGTTCAAAGCCGCCGGGGTGGAATGACGTCCGTCGCAGATGATTTCGCCGAACATGGTACGCAGGCGGTATGCGGCGCCTACCAGCCCGTTTGCACGGTGGTTAAACGGCGTCATGCCGTTGTACACATGCGTCATGGAACGTGCGCCGTGCGCATACGCCATTATGGCCTGCTCGTAGGTCGCAGCGGAATGTCCGATGCTGACTACAACGCCGTTTTCGGTCAGATAACGGGTCAGCGCAAAATCGTCGTCCGTCTCCGTTGCCATGGTAATATAGCGGATATTGCCCTTTGCGGCTTCCTGGTAGCGTTTGAACTGCTCAATCGTAGGCTTTACGATATGCTGCTCCGGCTGCGCTCCCTTGTAAACCATGTCCAGATACGGCCCTTCAAAATGGATGCCTAAAATTTCCGCGCCTTCATAGCCGTCTTCCATTGCCTTTGCCACATTGGCAACGGCTTTGGTCAGAACCTCCTCGCTCTGCGTAATGGTCGTCGCAAGCAGTGCGGTCACGCCCTCGTCTACAACGTGCTCCGTCCAGTAACGCAGTCCCTCTTCGTTCGCATCGTTGGTGTCGAAATTGTACGCTCCGTGACAGTGGATGTCCAAAAATCCGGGAACAATTCGCAAATCGCCGTAATCCTCGTCCGCCTTCTTACTCCCGTAAGGCAGGATGTCTGTGATTTTCCCGCCTTCCATTTCGATTTGTGCGGGGACAAACTGGTCTGCAATCCATACTTTGTTGCTCTGAATCAACATGTAAAAACTCCTCCTGTTCTTAATAATATATAAAAAGCTGAATATACAATCATTATAACACTCGATAATAAAAAAAATTTGCATTTTTTGTGGAAATGATTGCCTATTTTAGTGCCTGTATTGTTTTTTTCAGAAATTATAAGGTATAATTAGAAACAAAAACGTAAAAGGAGGTAATAAAAGAAATGAATATTTTTTCTATTTCCCAGGATAAGATGCAGGAAACATCATCCGAATTCACATTGACAGAGATTAACCAGCAGCCTACCACATGGAAGAAGACCTGCGCCCAGATTGCCGAATGCAAAGACAAGCTGCAGGCATTTTTGGATCAGGTTTTAAAGCAGGACGATTTTGACGTGATTTTAACGGGGGCAGGTACGAGCGAGTTCGTAGGCAACGCCCTTTATCCGGCGCTGACCGGCAAATACGGTTTTAAGGTAAAATCCTATGCCACAACGGATATCGTTCCGTCGCCGGAGAGCTTTTTATCCCGTACCAAGCCGACCATCCTCGTCAGCTTCGGCCGTTCCGGCAATTCTCCGGAATCGTTAGGCGCTGTTAATGCCGCGGAAGTCGTGTGTCAGAACCTATACCATCTTTTTGTAACCTGCAATCACGAGGGAACGCTTTCGAAGCTGGCAGAAGAACGTGACAACAGCTTTGCGTTAAATCTTACGCCGGAAACGCATGACAAATCATTTGCCATGACCTCCAGCTTTTCCAATATGTACTTAGCGACTTATCTCGCATTCAATTTAGACCGTCTGGATGAGATTACCGCGAAAGTGGAGAAAATCTGCGCAGCCGGTACGAATTTCTTAGACAATCAGTACCAGGTTGTACAGCAGATTGTAGACGAGTTCGCATTTAACCGTATCGTATACCTCGGGAACGAAGCCTTAAAGGGTGTTTCCCAGGAATCCGCGCTTAAGATGTTGGAGCTGACTGCCGGCCAGGTAGCGACCATGTACGACGGCCCGCTCGGATTCCGCCACGGCCCGAAATCCGTCATCGACGACGGCACGCTGACGGTAATTTACTTAAGCGACGATGCATACCGCCGCAAATACGAGATGGATCTGATCAAAGAGATGAGCCCGCAGAGGAAGAAGAACCGCATTGCAGCCGTAATGAACACCCCGTGCGAAGAAGTAAAGGGGCTGGTAGATTATACGCTTGAGATTACGGTCGGGGAAGCGATGGATAATATACTGCTCGGACTGGATTATATCCTGTTTGCACAGGCGCTTGCAACGCTCAAATCTCTTTCCCTTGGGATTACGCCGGACAACCCATGCCCGACAGGCGAAGTAAACCGCGTGGTAAAAGGCGTAACCTTATACCCTTACGAACTGGCATAAAGAGCCGAATACAGGAGGTAGGATAGTATGGTAGGTTTATTGATTACAGGACACGGTCATTTTGCAACGGGCTTGGGCTCCAGCTTAAAGCTGATTACCGGCAATACCGAGCACATTGCCTATGTGGATTTTGAAGAAAGCCATTCCACAGAAGTTTTAACGGAGAATATTAACAAAGGGCTGGACGAGTTAAAGGATTGCGACGGCGTTCTGATCCTTTCCGATCTGGCAGGCGGTTCGCCGTTTAAGTGCTCCGTGGAGTGCAAATACGCACGCGCCGATCAGAAGATCGAAGTAGTATCAGGGTCGAACCTGGCAATGTTAATCGAAGCTTCCATGGCGATCGAGGATTATGATTCACCATTGGAATTTGCGGAAGAGATGGTGGCTTCCGGAAAAGATGCAATTATCCGTTTTGAACTGGAAGAGCGCGCAGCAGAGGATAATTCGGAAGAGGACGGGATCTAAATTATGAATATCAATTGGGAAGTAATTGGCTGGACTTGCATTACATTAGCGGTGATACTGGGGATATTCGGTACGATTATCGCATTTGTTTCCGCTAAGAATGTACGGAAACGCCGCAAGACTATGGGCGAAGTGCATACAGAGCTTAAAATCGGCAGCCAGGTGATGTTTGCCGGCGGGATTTACGGAAAGGTCGTTGGAATTGAAGAAGAAACGGTAAATGTAGAGGTGGCAAAAAGTACGGTCATTAAGATTTCCCGGTATGCTATTCAGACCTTAGTGGATTCTGAAGAGAAATAGTAAAACGCTGCGGCAGTGCAAATGCACAGAGCCGCAGCGTTTTTAATTGAGGCATGTCCCAAAATACAACGCTTTACTGCATCTTGTACAATGTCTTGGAATACTCACTCGGCGCAATATGGTATTTCTGCGTAAACGCCCTTGAAAAATAATGAATGGAGCTAAAACCCAGTTTCAACGCAATCTCGCTGATCGTATACCGGTTCTCACAGATCAGCTGCCGGCTCTTTTCGAGCTTTAAGTCATTGATGTACTTCTTCGGCGGCTGGTTCAGATTCTCCTTAAACAAAGCCTGAAGGGAAGAACGCGATAAGGAGAACTTCTGGCAGATCTCCGCAATCGTAATCGGCTCATGTATCGTATCATGGATATACGCGAGAATCTTATTCAAAATCTCATCCTGATAATACTGCCTTGCCCCGGTCACCGGATGCTCGTCCTTCTGTTCAATAAACTGATTCTGGAACAGCCGCAGGATTGTTTCCTGAAGCAGGCAGAGCATCAGGCTGTCTGCATAAGGCACCTGTGAGGAGCTTTCCATAATAAAAGATTTGATCAGGGTGTAGATTTTCTTGTCGTGGTGGAATACCTGGTTGATCAGAGGCTCATAGTAGGTGTCTTCTGCATTCTGGGCAGGGTTCATGTCAAAAATGATGGTTACATATGAACACGAGCTGCCTTCCGGTATATGCTGGGTGTGGAACTGGCGCGGTCCGTAAATGATCAGCTCTTTTTCCTTCAGCTCATAGGTTTTCCCGTCCACTTCCGTAAGCAGGCTCCCCCAGTCCACATAGGTAAGTTCAAAAAAAGAATGGGTTTCTCCTTTAAAGCGGTATCCCGAGTTGCGGATGGAGTAGTAGTAGCCTAAGATCTCGTTGATCCGGATACGGGGGAGGATCCGGGTAAACGTATAGGGCGGCGTAATGTTTTTGACTGCAAAGGAATAAGACGGCGTCGTAATCACCTTATACGTGACATTCGGTGTAATTGCTATCAGCGTAAAAAAAATATCAGGATTGATACGTACCATCCGGTGGACGGCAAATGCTTCCATTGTATCTGCATCGGGTTCCATGCCTACAACGAGTGCCGCCATGCCGCTTTGTATCTCGATGCAGACCTCACAGTTAAAGTGGTAGAACTGGCCGACATTCGGCTTGTTGGTAGCCTGCCAGTTCTGGCTGATTAAATCCGTATGCCCAAGCTCAATGGGCTGCTCATAGACAGAGCCGTATTTTTTAAATTCGATATTGGATGTTTTTAGCTGCATACAACACCTCCAGTAAAACCTATTATATAGAATTTTTCGTGAAATGTCTACAAATAAAAAGCGTGAAATTACAAAAAAGTAATAAATTTATGCAAAGATCCGCTGGAAAAAATAGGGTATAGTAGTATTACTGAACATATTAACCAATTGGTTCATATTGGCGGCTTCTAAGGGTGTGGCAACCGGACTTTGGACACAGAGCTACCTGGTGCCGGATTCAAATCCGAATACAAACTGGCATTTACTGCGCGATTTTAGGAAAGAGGTCGGCGCAGGTGTTACGACATTAAAGACGGACGTTGCATGGGTTGGCGACGGCTATTCCATGCAGCTTGACGGTGTAAAGACTGCATATGACGTGGCGACATCGGTAGTGAATACACGTCCGAATATTATATCCTTGTGCGGATGGGCGGGTTCGCACCGTTACAACGGCATCTGGTCCGGTGACCAGACGGGTGGTGACTGGGAATACATCCGTTTCCATATTCCGACCTTTATCGGCTGCTCCTTAAGCGGAAACCCGAATGTGGGAAGCGACATGGACGGTATCTTTGGCGGAAACGCAGTAATTGCTACCAGGGATTACCAGTGGAAGACATTTACACAGTTTATGCTGAATATGGACGGCTGGGGATCATATTTAAAGGCACCGTATACGTTTGGTGATCCGTATACCGGAATCAGCCGTATGTACTTAAAGCTGAAAACGACATTGATGCCGTATCTGTACACATCGGCATATGCTGCATCCAATATTGATACAGGCAACAATGATACCGGACTTCCGATGATCCGTGCAATGCACTTAGAGTACCCGGAAGATGAGTATGCGTACAGCAAAGATATGCAGTACCAGTATATGTTCGGCGGCAGCGTATTGGTAGCTCCGGTTTATCAGGATACCGCTGCAGGCGAAGAGGGCAACGATATCCGTAACAGGATTTATCTGCCGGATTCCGACCAGATTTGGGTTGATTTCCTGACCGGAGAACAGTATCGCGGCGGAAAGTTTGTAAATAACTATGATGCCCCGCTTTGGAAACTGCCGGCATTCGTAAAGAACGGCACAATTATTCCACAGTATGAAGCGAATAACAGTGCATACCAGATCAAAAAAGAGAACAGGATTGTAGAATTCTGGCCGGAAGGCGAGACGGCTTATACAGCGGTAGAGGATGACGGTTCTTATTTGAAGAACGATACGACAGAAGATGCGGATTACGGCGTGATTGACAATATTTCTTACGGACCGCACGTATCGACCAGATATACCTCTAAGGTAGAAGGTACAAAAGCAACTTTAACGGCGGAGAAATCCACGGGTACCTATAACGGATACAAAAAAGACAAGAACACGACATTTGTCGTACATGTGTCTAAAGAGCCGACAGGTATCGTTGCCAAAAACGGCGACATCGCTCTGACAGCAGAAAAAGCTGCTTCCAAAGAGGCGTTTGACCAAGCAGTACCGGCAGCAGGAAAAGCGGTATGGTTCTACGATGCAGCTCCTGCAATCGAAACTTATGCTTCAGAAAAGGAAACAATCTTTAAAGAAATGGTAGCTGACGTAAAAGTGGCTCCGAAGCTGTATGTTAAATTTGCACAGGCAGATGCGCAGGCAGCGGCCCAGACGCTGGTAGTAGAAGGCTTTGAGAATGACGGTAAACTTCCGGCAGAAGCAGAAAACAGTGAGCTGGATGTTCCTGTAATGGCAGAAGACGAAGAAGCAAAGACACCGATAAGCATTAAAGTGGACTGGGAGAAAGTAGAAGGCGCAACCTCTTATGAACTGTTGCTTGACGGCAAGCTGAATGCTGTTGGAGACGTTACTAGTACAGCATTGCTGAAATAATAGTGAATAAATTTTCGTTTTCTATTTGACGG
>CAMSEJ010000154.1 GCA_947057405.1 uncultured Roseburia sp. | reverse complement strand
CCTACACGACGCTCTTCCGATCTAAAAACACGGGACTTTTTTTCTGGCAGCAGAGGATATTTTATACTGGCTTATCTGCTCGGTAGGGATTTTCGCCATGCTGTATCAGGAAAACGACGGCTTACTGCGCTGGTTTGTCTTAGGCGGCGTCGCGTTGGGGATGCTGTTTGAAAACGGCGTAATCAGCCCGTTTGTGATTCACCTTGCCGTAAAGGTTCTGCGCTTTTGGCAGAGGATATTCGGCAGGATTTTTGGAGCAGCCAAAAAACCGGGAAGAAAAGTTTTCTTATTTTTAAAAAAAGAATTGCAAAAAATCAGAAAAGCGATTAAGATAGGGATCAGTAAACAGTAAACAGGCACAACGTAAATTACAGAAAAAGGGGTCGTATGAGAAAAAAGAAAAAAAAGAAGAATCAGGCAGGGGTGGGCAGTATCTTCTGTATTGCGGCATTTTTACTCATTGTGATATCCGTTCAGATTGTCAGGCTCTACCAGAAGGATCAGTTGTATGCGGCAAGAGAAGCGGAGCTGAACGTACTGTACGAAGAGGAGACGGAGCGGGAAGGAAAGCTTTCTGCTTATGAGGAATACATAGGCAGCCGGGAGTACATAGAGGATGCGGCAAGGAGTAAGCTGGGCTTAATCTACGATGACGAGATCATCTTCAGGGAAAAATAATACGAATCTCCTGCAAAGGCTGAATGCCCTCGAATCTACAATTCGAGGGCATTTTTGGCGAAAAGTTTTTGCGTCGGGCGCAACCGTTTGACAAACATTTTAATGGGGCGCGCTTATAATGCCACGTAGAAAATCTGCCCGCTCGTCCGGTGCAGGAAAAAGTAGATGCAGGAGGATTTGACAGTATGAAGAGGACAGGATGGAAACAATTGGCAGTCAGTATTGCAGGGGCGTTGCTCTGCAAGGTTTCAATTATGGGATGCTACCCGTTTGTACCGGCTTACTTTGCCGGCGTCTATCTGGAGGAACGGGCAAGGTGGCTTCTGCCGGTAGGGATGCTTGCCGGGATGGCGGCGTTTATCCCGGTTACGGCGATTGCCAAGTATGCGATGTCAATGCTGATTGTGGTAATGACGGTGCGCCTTTCGGAATGGGTAGACAAGCGGTGTTATACGGCAGCCGCCGCGGTAGCGGCATCCGGCGGGACGCTTGCGCTTTCCGTATTCGGCGGGGTATTTGATTTAAAAAACCAGATGACGGTGCTTTCTGCCGTACTGGAAGCCGTATTTATTTTTGGATTCAGTATTCTTTCGGCAAGGAGCATTCATTTGTTTTTTGAGGAAAAGGAGCAGGCGGACGGATACCCGGCCGGGGCGGGCAGCTTAAAAGAGCAGCGGCTTTTGAATTACGCCAAAAGCTTTGAGGGGCTTTCGCGGACATTTTTATCCATGGACAGGCAGGTAAAAATCGGGCAGGAGGACATGGGGCAGATCCAACAGGAAATTGCCGGGCGTATCTGCAGCGGGTGCGATACCTGCGCCGTCTGCTGGGCGCCGGCCGACCGCACGATGTACGGGGTGTTTGACCGTCTGGTGAACAGCCTGATGCAAAACGGCGAAGCGGACGAAACGGCAAGGAGGGAGCTGGAAAAGCACTGCTGTTATGCCGGACATGTGGAGCAGGAGGCGGTGGCGGTATTTGAACAGGTACGCGTCAATAAAGCATGGTACAACCGCCTGTTAGAAAACCGGGAAGTGATTGCGCAGCAGTTAGACGCAATGGCCTATATTATGCAGGACTGCGCCAACGAGGCAAAGCTGCTGGATCGGGAGGAGAGGCGTCTTTTGTCCGAAATCCGCTATCGCGCAAAGGAATGCGGGATCTTAACGGAAGAGATCCATTTGTACAGGAAGAACGACGGGCATATTCAGGCCGTTTTGAAGGTGCGTTCACGGTGGGGCAACTGCGTGGCGATGAAGGATCTGACCAAAGCCGTAGCGGGCGCGCTGGATTTACATATGAAGCCGCATAAAGATGCACGCACGTTTATCGGGAAGGAAACGTCGGAGGTGATTTATGAGGAAGAGCCGGCATTTCATGCCGTACACGGAGTCGCGCGCCTGACAAAAGACGGGGCATCCATTTCCGGCGATAATTTTTCGTGCCTGGAGAAAGAGGACGGGGAGCTGGTGCTGAGCCTGTCCGACGGGATGGGCTTTGGGGCGCGGGCATGCAAAGAGAGCGAGCTGGTGGTGGATCTGCTGGAGCGGTTTATCGAAGCCGGATTTACGAAGGAAACGGCAATTAAGATGCTGAATTCCGCAATGGTAATCCACGGGGAGGATGAACAGTATTCCACGGTGGATATTGCGTCGGTGAATCTGTATACCGGGGAAACGGCGTTTTATAAGATTGGGGCGTCGGCGACGTTTATACGGCATAAGGACGGCAGCGTGGAATGCCTGCTTTCGACGTCGCTTCCGGTGGGGGTCAGCTTTGAAATAGAGATTGAACAGGCGGTAAAGCAGCTTTCGGACGGGGATTTTCTTGTCATGATTACGGACGGTGTGTTAGAATACCTGCAGACGGACAGCCCGGAGGAAATGCTGGAGGAAATGATTGCCGGGATTCAGACGAACCATCCGGGTCTGCTGGCGAAGAAGCTGCTGGATCAGGTGATGGTTTATACCGGGGGTGAAGTGCGGGATGATATGACGGTGCTGGCCGCGGCATTGTGGGAGAGTTAAGTGATGCCGGACGGAGCGGTCTGTTAAGTGCTCGGCGTGGGTGTTTTGCTACGGAGGAGGAAAGGGGATATGCTGAATAAGATTGCATTTTATATGGAAGAAAATCGGATGGCGGAAGCGGGAGATCATATTTGTGTAGGGGTGTCCGGCGGGGCGGATTCGGTTTGTTTGTTTCTGGTGTTGGAGGAGCTTGGTCGTTTGTCCGGGTTTTCGGTATCGGTGGTTCATGTGGAGCACGGACTCCGGGGGCGGGAGAGCGTAGAGGATATGGAGTTTGCGCGCGCTTTGGCGAAGCGGTACGGAGTCCCTTTTACCGGACGGGCGTTTGCGGTGGAGAGGCTTGCCGGGGAATGGGGCTGTTCGGTGGAAGAAGCGGGCAGGAAGGTGCGCTATCGTGTGTTTGAGGAGGAGCGGGAGCGTTTTGCGGAGCAGGCAAAAAAGTGCGGCGGGACGGTTAAGACGGCGGTTGCTCATCACGGAGATGACAATGCGGAAACCATGCTGTTTCATCTGTGCAGGGGGAGCGGGATTGAGGGCGTGGCGGGGATACGCCCGGTCCGCGGGGAAATTATCCGGCCGCTTTTGTGTGTCTCGAGGCGGGAAATTGAGACGTTTTTGGAGGAACGGGGACAGGCGTACCGGACGGATGCGACCAATGCGGATACCGGGTACAGCCGCAACCGGATCAGACGGTGCGTTATGCCGGAGCTGACGCGGGTCAATGGAGAGTGCGTGGCGCATATGAATCTGCTTGCAGGCGATCTGCTTGAGGTTTCTTCCTATTTAAAAGAACAGGTAGATCAGGTTGTGCGGGAGTATGCCAGGCGGACGGCAGACGGCAGAGTGTGCTTTCGGACGGAAGGGCTGTTGGGACTGCCGCCGTTTCTCGGGAAACGGGTGATGATTGAGCTGGCGGCACAGGCGGCGGGGAGCAGGAAGGACATTACCAGGGAGCATGCAAACGCCCTGTTTGCGGCGGCGCAGGGGCAGACCGGAAAGCAGGTTGCTCTGCCGTATGGATTGACGGCCGAATCCAGCTATGGTATGCTGTTGTTTTCCGATCGGGACAGGACAAAGAGGCGCAGAGAACCAAACGAAGCCCCTGTGACGGGGACGGCAGGGGAAATTCGCTTTTTATCGGGTGTTTTTTTGTACCGTGTATTTGAAATTTCCGAAAAAGATGTAAAATTTCCCAAAAATCTGTATACGAAATGGTTTGATTATGATAAGATAAAAAACAGGCTTTATTTGAGAACGAGAAAGCCCGGAGATTTTTTTATGCTGGATCAGGAGGGACACAGGCAGAAGCTGAACGATTACCTGATCAATAAGAAGGTACCGAGGTACGAGCGGGATATAGTACCGCTGCTTTCGGACGGCGCGCATATTATATGGGCGGTAGGTTACCGGATCAGCGCATATTATAAGATTACAGAGCATACAAAAAGAGTGTTGGAAGTACAGTTTATGGAGGAAAAAGCATGAGCGAGACAGTCCGTGTGTTGTTGTCGGAAGAAGAGGTAGACAAAAGGATTGCGGAAATTGCAGAGCAGATCAGCCGCGATTATAAGGGAAAGCAGGTGCATATGCTTTGTGTGTTGAAGGGCGGCGTATTTTTTACCTGCGAGCTGTCAAAACGGCTGACCGTACCGGTTTCCATGGATTTTATGTGTGTGTCCAGTTACGGGGCGGATACCAAGTCCAGCGGGGTCGTAAAGATTGTAAAGGATCTGGATCACAGCATTAAGGGAAAGGACGTATTGGTGGTGGAGGATATTGTGGATTCCGGCAGGACGCTGCATTATCTGCTGGAGTACCTGCGGAACCAGGAACCAAACAGTATGCGTCTTTGCACTTTGTTAGATAAACCGGAGCGGCGCGTCGTGGATGTGGACGTGGATTATACGTGTTTCCATATACCGGATGAGTTTGTAGTGGGCTATGGACTGGATTATGCGCAGAAATACCGGAACCTGCCGTATATCGGCGTGGTGGAATTGGATTGACGCCCATCATCGGCAGGATACAAGAAAAGAAAACCAGTAAGGAGGATTCCAGTTGAACAGGCAAAATTTCAGAGGGTTCGGGTTTTATGCCATGCTTGTCGTGGTTGTGGTCATCGTCTGGATGATGTTGGACGCAAGGCAGGGGGCGGCGAACTCGTATACGATGACGGAGTTTAGGGAAGCGTTGGATAAAACTGAGATAATGTATATCCAGATAGAACAGAACCGGGAGATACCGACCGGCACGTTGAATATCCGGCTGCGGACGGGCAGCGAAAAAGAGTTGTTTGTGTCCGATGTAAATGAGATCCAGCGTTTGCTGCAGGAAGCGGAGTTTACCAATTATTCCATGGCGGACGTGCCGCCGGAGAGCTGGATGATGAATCTGCTCCCGCTTTTGATTGTGCTTGCGGCGATGTTTATCCTGTTTATGATCATGTCCAATCAGGCGTCGGCAGGCAACAGCGGAACAAAAATGATGAATTTCGGCAAAAGCCGGGCAAGACTTGCCAATGTGAACAACCGGATGGATTTCAGCAAGGTTGCCGGACTGCGGGAGGAAAAAGAAGAGCTGGAAGAGCTGGTGGATTTTCTGCGTTCTCCCCGCAAGTATAACCGCCTGGGTGCAAGGATCCCAAAGGGCGTGCTCTTAGTCGGCCCTCCCGGGACCGGTAAGACGCTTTTGGCGAAGGCGGTTGCCGGGGAAGCCGGTGTGCCGTTTTTCAGTATTTCCGGTTCGGATTTTGTGGAAATGTTTGTCGGCGTCGGCGCATCCCGCGTCCGTGATCTGTTTGAGGATGCCAAGCGCAATGCACCCTGCATTGTCTTTATTGATGAGATAGACGCCGTGGCAAGGCGGCGCGGTACCGGTATGGGCGGCGGCCACGACGAGCGGGAGCAGACGTTAAACCAGATGCTGGTGGAAATGGACGGCTTCGGCGTCAACGAAGGTATCATTGTCATGGCGGCGACCAACCGTGTGGATATTTTAGATCCTGCGATTATGCGGCCGGGCAGGTTTGACCGGAAAATCCATGTGGGACGTCCGGACATCGGCGGCCGGGAAGCCATTTTAAACGTGCACGCAAAAAACAAGCCGCTGGCGGAAGACGTGGATTTAAAACAGATTGCCCAGACAACGGCGGGCTTTACCGGGGCGGATCTGGAGAACCTGTTAAACGAAGCCGCAATCAATGCGGCGAAGGAAGACCGCGCGTATATTTTGCAGAGCGACATCCGCAAATCGTTTGTCAAGGTCGGGATCGGTGCGGAAAAGCGAAGCCGTATCATCAGCGATAAGGAAAAACGGATTACGGCATTCCACGAAGCGGGACATGCGATTTTGTTCCATGTGCTTCCGGATGTGGGACCCGTCTATTCGGTGTCCATCATTCCGACCGGGGCCGGGGCTGCGGGCTATACTATGCCGCTTTCGGAAAACGACGAGATGTTCAACACCAGGGGCCGTATTTTACAGGAAATCGTCGTTGACCTCGGCGGCCGTGTGGCGGAAGAGATGATTTTTGACGACATTAC
>CAMSEJ010000153.1 GCA_947057405.1 uncultured Roseburia sp. | reverse complement strand
ATACGGGGAAAGATGATGACCTTATCGCATTCCGCAGCGTTTTCAACGAGATTTACTCAAAAGACATCGGGAAAAAGGTACATTCCTCTTATGTCATCAAGGCGAAAAAAGGCAAGTTTACCGGATGCGTCGCGCCGTTCGGGTACATGAAGTCACCGGAAGATAAGAATTTCCTGATACCGGACAAGGATACTGCCTGGATTGTTCAGAAAATATTCGGGTGGGCGGCCGAAGGGCATGGAACAAACTGGATCAGGCGCAGGCTTGAAGAAGAAAAAATCCCCGCGCCCTGCTGGTGGAACAGGAAGAAAGGCTTGCGCAACCACGTAAGCAAGTGGGAAAAGGAATACGGGGAAAACGGCAGATATATGTGGGATTTTACCACAATCAAACAGATATTAGCCAATCCCGTCTATATCGGCACGATAGCATCACAGAAGGCAAACTACCGTTTCAAAGTCGGATGGCTTGGCGACAAGAAGCCGGAGGAATGGATACGGGTGGAGAATGTGCATGAGCCGCTTGTGGACATGGACACTTACAATCTTGTGCAGGAAAAAGTAAAGATGCGCAAGAGGCCTGACGCATGGGGTAATTACGGGATATTTGCAGGACTTGTCAGATGCGGGGAATGCGGCGGTACCATGAACCAGCGTGTGGCAAATGCAAAAGCTAAGACAAGGATACTGACCTGTGCAAAGTATAACCGTTACGGGGTGGCACATTGCAGCCAGCACAGATTAGAACTTGACACGCTGTATCAGATTGTGCTGGAGCAGATACGCGCCTGTGCGGCACTTGCGCTTGCTGACGAAGCAAAAGTCATGGAGGAACTGAAAAAAGCTGCCAGTGTGACAGTGACGAGAAACGCAGGCGCATGAAAGAAAAACTTGCAGAGAATGAACGCAGGCTTTCCGAACTGGATGCGCTTATTTCAAAACTCTATGAGGACTGGGTGGCGGGCAGAATTAACGAAACAAACTTTACCCGTATGATGGAAAAAGCACAGGACGAACAGGAAGCCTTGCAGAAAAAGGCGGACATGATGCGTAAGCGTTTTGACGGAGCGGCAAAGGAGCTGGAGGACAATTCAAAATGGCTGTCATTGATTAGGCAGTATGCCGACATTAAGGAGCTTGACAGGGAAATGCTTCATCTGCTCATTAAAGAGATTGTCGTCCATGAGGATATGTCAGAGGGAAGGCGGAACACAACGGTAGAGATACATTTTAATTTTATGAAACAGGGAAGCCAGCTAACGGTAAAAAGTTAGTGTGACGCTTCCAAAAACCGCATACAGGGGAATGGTGTTTATCCCCTGTGGCGGAGGAATATCTAAAAAACACAATCAAATCTTGAAGTTTCACAATCAATTCGATTATTTTTCAACTATTTAGGTATGACACAGCTGATGTCTGCAGATGTACCGGATGTGGCCCAGGCGCTGCAGGAATTGAATGAAAAGCTTGAACGGGCAGGCATATCTGAAATCATAACAGAAGCAAACCGGCAGGTACGGGAGTGGATGCAGAGAAAGGAGTAGCCTGTGGAACTGAGCATAGACCGTCTGCAAAAAAGCTATGGGACAAGCATCGCCCTTTCTGATTTTACCGGCGTGTTTTCAGCGGGAGTATACGGCCTGCTTGGCCCGAACGGAGCCGGCAAATCGACCTTAATGAACCTGATTGCAGGAAATTTAAAACCGGATGCCGGAAGCATCCGGTATGACGGGGCTGATATCAGCCGGATGGGAAAAAATTTCCGTGCCATTCTCGGGGTTATGCCGCAGCAGCAAGGATTGTATCCCGGTTTTACCGGGCTCCGTTTCCTCTCTTACATGGCGGCATTAAAAGGGATGCCGAAATCCCGGGCCAAAGAGCAGATCCGGGAGGTTTCCGAGATGGTGCATCTTTCGAACCGATTAGGCCAGAAACTGGGAACGTATTCCGGAGGAATGAAACAGCGGATTTTAATTGCTCAGGCTCTTCTGGGCAATCCAAAGGTATTGATTTTGGACGAACCTACGGCCGGACTGGATCCTGCCGAGCGAATTCATATACGCAACATTATATCCGGGGTTTCCCAGGATAAGATTGTGATTTGGGCAACCCATGTGGTTTCGGATATCGAATCCATCGCCCGGGAAGTGATTTTATTAAAAGAAGGACATATCGCTGCCTGGGACCGGCCGCAAAAGCTGCTTTATGATTTAATCGGGAAAGTGTTTGAGCTGGTTGTACCGGAGGAGGCAATAAAAGATATACAAGACAGGTATCTTATCAGTAATCTTACATTATCTTCGGACGGGATACGGGTACGCATTATTTCCGAACAAGAGCCGGAGGATTACCCGTTTCAGACCGTACCGCCGACGTTGGAGGAGGAATATTTATACAGATTTGGCACAGGAGGGAGCGCATATGAGGATTGCTGCCAATGAATTTTGGAAAGTAGCATCAAAAAGATCCTTTCTTTTGGCATTTGTTTTATTTCTGGGAGCGAACGCCGTTTTTGTCATGACAGATGATCACGGGCATTTATATCATAAAAACGATTATCGGAATGCCTGCGCTTCTATGGAAGAACTCCCATACGAAGAACAGCTTTCTTATACAGAGGAAAACTGTCATGCTCTCGCAAAGCAGCAGTACGGGGAGACGGATACGAAACAGTTTGCAAAGCGCCTGTTGTATGAGACCCTGTATCAGGATCTGCTGGATATCGGGCATTATCCGGATTATGTAGAAAAAACAATAAAAGAAGCAGCAGGGGAAAATGCCGTTTCGATTTTCCGGAAACAGGATTCTTTTTCGGTCCGGAATGCAAAGAAAACAGGGGAAGTGTTTGCCAATCTGGCACATGTGCAGCCCCGGTTTCAAAATTCCGCTATGGTAAACCAGATGCTGTCAGCTCCTTCAACGGATATTTTCCTGGCGCTTCTTTTGTTTTTCGCCTGTTCTGTCCTGATTATGGAAGAAAAAGAAGAAGGCATGTTTTCTTTGTTCAAACCATTAAAAAAACGGACGGACAAGGCTGATGGCGGGAAAGATTCTGGCACTGTTTGCGATTCTGGCTGTTTTAAGCGCATTGTTTCTTTTGGAAAATTATCTGTTTAGCGGTATGCAGTATGGATTTGCCGATCCAGTCGGTACAGGGGTATATGAGCTGCGCTCTGACAGTGGATCTGCAGGGTTACCTGCTTCTTTTTTGGATTTCCAAGACAGCCGCGTTCTTTACTCTTGGCCTGTTTTTCTTTTTATTTGCGCTTTCGGCACAGTCAGCCATTGGATTTTATGTCAAAAGTATTTTGTTTCTTGGAGGTTCCGGGGTATTTCATATTCTGATTCCTGCCAATTCTCTTCTGTTTTTGTTGAAATATGTCAACATAATCCGTTTTTTGCAGGTGACACCGGTATACCGATATTATTTTAATTTGAACCTGGCAGGCTTTGCGGCGGGGATGTCGGAAGTATTTCTGGCGGCTGTTTTTCTGTGCATGTCGGTTCTGCCCGTCCTGCTTTGCAGTTTTTATTCGCGAAAAGAATTCCGGCAGAAGGCAAAAAAGCAGGGTGCGGGCGCGGCTTTTTCCAGAGCATATTTGAAAAATCATTCCCGCCATCTGCCGAAAAGCATTTTTCAAACACGCTCTGGCAGGCAAATCCATACAAGCGTTTTTTTGCACGAATGTTATAAAGCGTTAATTATGAACAGGGTACTCTGGATTTTTCTGGTATTTGCGGCTGTCCAAATTTGCAGCGCAGCGGGGAAACATACCTACCTTCCTTTGGATGAATACTATTACCGGCAATATATGCAGGCACTGGAAGATGTAACGTTTGACAAAGGGACTGCCCTGATAGACCAGGAACAGAAGCGGTTCCGAAAATGGGACAAAACAACGAAACAGGCCCAGCAGGAATATGCAGCGGGAAATCTGACAGAACGAAAGCTGCAGGCGGCCGAGGAGCTGGCGGCGGCCGAAACAAAAGGAAGGAACGCTTTTGAATGGGTGCTTCTGCGCAGGGATTATTTACTGGAATATGAAAACCGGACAGGGCGGCAGCCGGGTTTTATCTATGAAGGCGGCTGGAATTATCTGTTCGGAAAGGAATATGTGCCGTATCAAAACGATATGCTCCGTTTCGGTACGCTGCTTGTTTTTCTGATTGCCGCGTTTGCCGGAATTTTCGGGACAGATTTTTCTACCGGCATGCTTGGGTTGATGGTTTGCGGCAGGCTGGGCCGGATGCATACCGGATATTTGGCCTGAACCGATGGGGAGCTTCCATTTACGCCATCCCGCAGCTTGCAGGCTTTCCGATTGAAATGCCTGTCTGGACGTATGTGCTGCTCTTGTTTTTAGAACGATACCTTATGGCATCCTGTGTGCTTTGGATGGTTTTGGCGACGTCTGTATGGATCAAAAATATGGCCGGGGCAGCTGTCCTGCAGTTATTTTTGCTGGGCGTACCTCTGGCGGCGGATTATCTTGGCGTCTCTGCCGTAAGGAGGTTTTCCATGAATTGTTTTATGACCGGAAACGGCTATCTGGACCGGCTGCAGGAAAATGGATGGTATATGTTTACGATTGCAATCCCTGTTGCATTTGCCTTTGTATGCCGGAACTATTTATACCTGCAATTTCGGGAGTGACAGGCTGCATAAGCGCCAAAGTCAAATTGCAGCGAACGGTACAGGCAGTGTAAAACGGATTACATTTTCATAACGTTTTATACCGGAGCGAAGGAAAGGAATGGATATCAAGATGAAACGAAAATGGTTTATCATTCTGGGCGGCATATGCGCATTGCTGGCGGCGGTAATTCTTACAGGCCGGTTCGCACAGCCAAACAACAGCAGAGAAGAAATGATTTACGTCGCCAATTTGGGTGAATTTGCATCGGAGGACGGATTTTATTATTTAAACAACGATAGGTTCCTGCAGTTTTACGATTATCAAATGCGCAAAAATGCCATTGTCTGCAGCAAGCCCAACTGAATGCATAAGACGTGGAAGAAAGATACACCGGAAGAGCAGCGGTGTGACGCATATGCGTTTTACTGCCAGTCCTTATTTGTATACGGCGGAAAGCTTTACCTGGTCTGGTCTGTTCCCGGAACAGGCAAAACCAGCCTGATCGAATCAGAACCCGACAGGAGCGGCCAGCGGGTTGTAGCTCAGGTTGACAGCGACTATCTCGGATATTACGCCATAAAGGACGGCAGCATGTATTTTTGCACATTAACCAGCGAAACTAAAAAGGATGAAAGCGGCATGCCGGTACAAACGGGCTTAAGCCGTACTTCATTCAACCGGCTGGATTTAAAAACCGGAACGGTCCGGCTCATAAAAGAGATGGAACAGCGTTATAACGGACAGCTTCTGATTGCGGGCGTTTACCGGGATATGATTCTTTGCTGTTATGGCTATTTCAAAGAGAAATTCACCGGAATCAATTACGAGGAAGCCGGAAAACAAATGAAATGGTTTACATACCATACAAAAGACAACGATATGAAGGAAAGCTTCCCTGCTTTGACGGATCTTGATATGGGGCACTGTGAGACAGAGGGAGAAAAACTGATATACGGAAAATGGAGAGATCCGGACGGCAACAGGTCTGATATTTATTGCTATCATATTGACACGCAGGAAAATCATAAAATCATTTCCGACAGCCACTCGTTTTCCATAGACGACCATAAGGTATTCGCCCGGGGATACAAAGAAGCCGAATGTATGATTTATGACATTGCGTCCCAAACGACGGAACTGCTTGTACAGGAAGAAATGATCTTACATATCCGGGCAGAATATGAAAATTATTTTATTGTATCCTGCTATGAGAACGGAGAATCTGTTTATGGTATCATACCAAAAGAAGATTACTATAACGGAAGTGTAAATTTTAAAAAACTGGACGCAGAATAAGGGGACAAAGCTGTGCTCCGTCCCCTCTGTCGCGGCGCTCCCGTACGCCGCTTAACGTATGAATTTCCGCATGAACTGACATACGGCAAATCCGCACATTACATATTTCATCATAAACTTTCCCTGTTTTCGACCAAAATTCCAATCTGTTTTCCGATTCTGTTCCGCTCCTCCCTTCCTGTTGTATTTCAGATTATAAATCCCGTCCCATATCCTTTTTCATCCCCTGTCAGGGACGTTTTTTCATCTAAATTGTAGAAAAAAATCAGAATTTTTAGAATTATAACAGATAAGAAATTACGATAACATGGTGTGCCCCA
>CAMSEJ010000152.1 GCA_947057405.1 uncultured Roseburia sp. | reverse complement strand
TCTATATTAATTTGGTTAAATTGAACAATGCAAAATGTTTTTCAAACACGCTCTAACAACATGCATATACTTTTTAAATGAATCAAACTCCTCTATATCATCAATTGAATCACTTGAGGATTTACGAAGCCGATTCAGTTCATTTGAAAACTTACAACTTGCCATAAAATTCTCCTTTTGCCCCAAAATCAGTCAGAGCGTGTTGGAAAATACATTCTGACAAATAATTTTTCAAGCACGCTCTGATATCTCTATAAAACTGACTATAAATAAAACATTGTGTTCCTGTTCTTTTCCTTTCATTCTATTATATAGATATAACACATTCTTTTCAACATGATTCTTCCATTTCAGACATTTATTTATAAAATCCAACAAAATAAAATATGCAATTACAAATTTCCCAAACCATCTGACATTATAAAAAATGTCTCCCCTGCCGCCAAACAGGAGAGACGTACCGCTTTATTTCCTTTTTCAATTATCACATTTTTCATCCATAATACAAACCAATTTCTTCTTTTTTGTCAGAACATCACATTCCCATTCAAATACCTCCCACTCAGTCAAACAAAATCTCATCCACCGTCACAAACACATACCCCTGTTCCGTAAGTTTATCTATAATCTCAAACGCCGCATGAACGGAAGATTCCGACGCGTCATGCAGCAGGATAATATCGTTTTCCTGCACCTCGCTTAGTACGCGCTCCACAACGGCGGGCGCATTGTCGGTTTTCCAGTCGAGCGGGTCAACGTTCCAGAGCACTTCAATCATGGTTGTTTCGTAATCCAGGTTGCTTTTCCAGCAACCATACGGCGGACGGATGTATTCGGGATATTCGCCGGTCACCTGGTGGATTGCCTCATTGGTTTTATCCACCTGCGCAATTGCGGCTTCATCGCTTAAGCTGCTTAAGTTGACGTGCTCATACGAATGGTTTCCGATCAGGTGGCCGTCTTTGTGCATCCGCTCTACAAGCTGCGGAGATATTTCCACTGCTTTTCCCAACAAAAAGAACGTGGCATGTACACCACGTTCTTTTAAGCCGTCTAAAAGCCCTTCCGTATAAACCGCATTCGGGCCGTCATCGAACGTCAGCGCCACCTTTTTTTCTGCCAGATCCTGTGTGCTTACCTCCGATAATTCCTCATTCGTCCGGTTTATCTGCATGACCGGGCAATTTTCCTTTGCCTCTGCCCTGCTTTGAACCAAATACTCCATTCCCTCTTCTGCCGCCGCGCCTGCCAAAACACAGGCAAGCATAAGATCCAATCCTAAAAGAAAATTGCGAATTTTTTTCATGTAACCACTGCCTGACGTTCTCTTGTTTTAACTATATGCAAAAAAAAGAAAATGTTTCTCAAAGTTTTGACGTTTTTTTGTGACCTGCCTTACCGTTTTTCCGTGTATAATAGGTGAAGGAACCTGACCCGTCAGAAAGGAGAGCCACATGGAAGATCAAACTATCATAGATTTATACTGGAACCGTTCCGAAGACGCCATTGCGGAAACGGCAAACAAATACGGCCGGTACTGCCGGCGCATTTCTTATAACATTTTGTATAACCACGAGGATTGCGAAGAATGTGTCAACGACACCTATTTAAAGGCGTGGAACACTATGCCCCCGGCACGTCCCGCCAGACTGCCTGCCTTTCTCGGCAAAATCGTCCGGAACCTGTCGCTCGACCGGTATGAACGGTCTATGGCAAAAAAACGGGGAACAGGCCAGGTGCCGCTGGCGCTTTTTGAACTGGAAGAGTGCATTCCGTCATCCTCCGATACCGAAGCGGTCATTGACAATCTCTTTCTGGCACAGCTATTAAACCGCTTTCTTGCAGAAACAAAACCGAAAGCGCGCAAAATCTTTGTACAGCGATACTGGTATTTCATGTCCGTCAAAGAAATTGCAGCTGACCTGGGCGTGGGCGAAAGCTATGTGAAAATGACGCTTTCGCGGCTTCGGGGCAAACTAAAACAATTCTTAGAGAAAGAAGGTGTTACCCTATGAAAGCAAAACGGCTGTTAACCGCATTGGGAGAATTGGAAGAACAGTATATTGAAGAAGCGCTTCCTGCGATACGCCCTCAAAAAAGAAAACGGCTGGCACGGTGGACGGCGGCAGCGGCAGCCGCGCTTTTGATCTTTTTAGGCACGGTAGGGACGGCAATGGCAATGAGCCCGCAATTCCGCCGGATGGTATACTCCTTTTTCCGCATCGAACAGGCCGAACCGGTACCGCCGCCCAGCCAAAAAGACGGCGCAATGACGCAGTCGGACATCGGCGGACGGGTCAGCGCCAAATACATTCGTCTGGAAGACAATCGTTATGATACGGGCTTTGGGACACTGCACCGGGTGGACTGGTCAGAAGACGGCAGCACAATAAAATCCGTACGTTTTTGGGCCGCAGAAGACGAGCTGGTGATGCTGGATACACAAAAAAGCTCTTTTACGGCCACATGGCAAAAAGAAACCTATCAGGGGGAAATCTACTGGTGTAATTATCAGGGGGAAATTTCCCTGTATGCGAACTCCCCCAGGTCTGACAACAGCTGGTATGCCAACTCCATCCCCGGACGCACGGATGCCGTACTTCTTTACCTGTCACGCGGAAGATACGAAGAGCACAGAAGCTATCCCATGCTTTACCATTTAGATACCGGGGAAACGGAGGATATCCTGCAGGCAGCAGAACAAGAAGAACTGACACAGGCCGATTTTTACGACTGGTCCGGCGATCTTGGCAAGGTCATTTTTATCTTCTTTGACGAAAACAAAAACCGCTGCTTTTACTATGACGTCCGGACAAAAACCCTGACGGATCTTGCGGAACTGACCGGTATTAATATCCGGAGCGCTTTCTTTGCCGATGACGACACGCTGCTGCTTTTGCAGGCCGAAGGCACGGCTTACTCGGTGTTTGCCTATGATCCGGCTTCCGGGCAGCTTGTGCAGACTTTAGATTCGCTCAAAGCGTTTGACGAGAAAGATGGAATCCTGTTTTTTGGTGCGCGGTATGGACTGTATGTAGAGCCGACCGGGGAATTGTCTGTCACCGATTTAAAAACCGGGACGAAAACTCCGGTAAGCGGCTTTACCTTTACTAAGGGCGGCAGCTTTCTTTCCAACCGTTCCAACACGAAGTTTTTGTACTCTGCCGGTGAAAGCACCTCGGAAGATCTGGAAATTGCACAGCTTGGGGTGCTGGATTTAACGACCGGAATCTTCACGGCCTTTGACCGCAAGGCCCATGACAGCCTCTGCGAATGGTCCTTAGGCTGGTTTGACGATGACCGGGCCGAAATCCGGATCCTGCAGGAAGATGCGGCCGGCATTTATCTTTACGGGTTTTAACCCGTTTTGCAGCAAAACGCCTTCTGTGTCCCCCAAAGAGGCTGCCGAACAGCCTCATTTTGGGGAACAAAAGGCGTTTACCGTTTCACTTCGGCCGAAAGCGCCCCGTCTTTTTCGTCAATCCAAATCGTATCGCCCTCTCCCACCTGATCCGCTAAAATCAGCTTTGCGGAAAGCGTTTCCACATGCTTTTGCAAAAACCGCTTTAAGGGCCTTGCGCCGAATACCGGATCGTAGCCCTGTTCGGCGATATACGCTTTGGCCGCCTCCGAAAGCTCTACCGTAATTTCCCGCTCCGTTAAGCGTCCGTTTAATTCTGCCAGCAGCAGATGGATGATCTTTGCGATATTGTCTTTTGTCAGAGGCTTAAACATAATGATCTCATCCAGGCGGTTTAAAAATTCCGGCCGGAAGTTTCTTCTGAGCTCCTCCAGAACGGCCGCTTCTACCTCGGGGCTTATCTGTCCGTCCTGCCGGATATGCTCCAGAAGCTGCGCCGAACCCAGGTTTGAGGTCATAATAATAATCGTGTTTTTAAAATCCACGGTACGGCCCTGGGAATCGGTAATCCTGCCGTCGTCAAGCACCTGAAGCAATACGTTAAAGACGTCCGGATGCGCTTTTTCCACCTCGTCGAACAGGACAACCGAATAGGGTTTTCTTCTCACGGCTTCTGTCAGCTGGCCACCTTCGTCGTAGCCGACATATCCGGGAGGCGCGCCGATCAGGCGGGAAACGGAGTGTTTCTCCATATACTCGGACATATCCAGGCGCACCATGCTGCTTTCGTCGTCAAAAAGGCTTTCCGCAAGTGCCTTGGCAAGCTCGGTTTTCCCTACTCCGGTAGGCCCTAAGAACAGGAACGAACCGATGGGCTTGGTCGGATCCTTGATGCCTGCCTTGGAACGGATGATGGCCTCGGTTACTTTGGTTACGCCGTCATCCTGCCCGACCACGCGCCGATGCAGCTCTTCGTCCAGATGCAGCGTTTTGTTGCGCTCGCTTTCGGTCAGCTTTGCAACCGGAATCCCGGTCCAGCGGGAAATGATCCGTGCAATCTCGTCTTCGCTGACGTTTTCATGCACAAGGGACGGGTTCTCGCCCTTTGTACGGGCTTCCTCGGCGGCAAGCTCCTTTTGCACCTGCGGAAGCCTCCCGTACTGCAGCTCCGCTGCTTTTTCCAGGTCGTAATTCTGCTGCGCCTGTTTGATCCGGCCTTTTATCAGTTCCAGCTCTTCGCGCAGCTTCTGTACGTGCTCAATGCTCTTCTTTTCGTTATCCCACTGCGCTTTTTGCGCGGCAAAGGCATCCTTTAACTCCGCCAGCTCTTTTTGCAGGGCCGCCAGGCGTTCTTTACTCAAACGGTCTTCCTCTTTTTTGAGCGCCGTTTCTTCGATCTCCATCTGCATGATGCGGCGGTTCAGCTCGTCTAATTCGCTGGGCATGGAGTCCAGCTCGGTCTTAATCAGGGCACAGGCTTCATCCACCAGGTCAATTGCTTTATCCGGCAAAAACCGGTCGGATATATAACGGTTTGACAACACGGCTGCGGATACCAGCGCGGCATCTGCGATTTTTACGCCGTGAAATACCTCGTAGCGTTCTTTTAACCCGCGCAGAATGGAAATGGTATCTTCCACGGTCGGCTCGTCAACCAGTACGGGCTGGAACCGACGCTCTAAGGCAGCGTCCTTTTCAATATACTGGCGGTACTCGTCTAAAGTGGTCGCCCCGATGCAGTGCAGCTCGCCGCGCGCAAGCATGGGCTTTAGCATATTTCCGGCATCCATTGCACCGTCTGTCTTGCCTGCGCCTACGATGGTATGCAGCTCGTCAATAAACAAAATAATCTTTCCGTCTGATTTTTTAACCTCGTCCAATACGGCTTTTAAACGTTCCTCAAACTCGCCGCGGTATTTTGCCCCGGCTAAAAGCGCGCCCATGTCAAGCGCAAATAATTTCTTTTCTTTCAGGCCCTCTGGTACGTCGCCGCGGACAATCCGCTGCGCCAAGCCTTCCACGACCGCGGTTTTGCCGACGCCGGGTTCTCCGATTAAGACGGGATTATTTTTGGTTTTCCGGGATAAAATTCGGACGACATTTCGGATTTCGGAATCCCTGCCGATAACCGGATCCATTTTCTGATCGCTTGCCCGGGCAACTAAATCCGTAGCGTATTTTTCCAGAGTATCATAGGTTGCCTCCGGATTGTCCGAAGTGACTCTCTGGTTGCCGCGAACAGTGGAAAGCGCTTTTAAAAAACGATCCCTGGTAATGCCGTATTCCTGAAAAAGTGCTTTGAGCGCCGGGTTGGGATACTTTAACAGGGCAAGGAATAAATGCTCAACGGAAACATATTCGTCGCCCATCTGTCTGGCTTCGTCTTCGGCGCTGATTAAGGCTTTATTTAATGCCTGGCCGATGTATACCTGGCCGCCGGATACTTTGACGCGTTTTTGCAGCTGGCGGAGGGCGTTTTCGGAAAAATGAGCCTTGTCAATCTCCATTTTTTCAATCATTTTGGGAATCAGGCCGTCCTCCTGCTGCATCAGGGCAACCAGCAGATGCTCCTGTTCGATTTCCTGATTGCCGTATTCGTAGGCTAATTTTTCGCAGTTGTTGATGGCTTCGATTGATTTCTGTGTGAATTTCTGTATGTTCATAACAACACCTCCTGCGTAGGTTTTTGGATATTCTGTGCGATATGCGCCAGAATATGCGGGTTTGCTTCGCTCTATGTGAAATATAACACGAGTTGTTAGCACTGTCAAGAGGTGAGTGCTAATATTTTCTGAAAATTTTATAATATTCTGATAAAATGAGGTAACGGCTCTGGCTCTCTATGTTCCCGACACAAAAAGTTGTGGTAAAGGACTGCACCCATTAGGAAGATTTGGGAAACGGAAGCCACTTATCGTGAAGCCTGCCAACACCGCAGTCAGCCAGAGGACAGG
>CAMSEJ010000151.1 GCA_947057405.1 uncultured Roseburia sp. | reverse complement strand
AATATAGAAGCTATGCGAAGCATCCACTTATATTGACTGTTCTAGGATGAACGCATCACAAATGCGTTCCGCTGTAGGAAAACAGGAGGTAAAGGAATGAAAAAAGCAATTTTAGGCACAAAAGTCGGAATGACCCAGATTTTCGGCGATGACGGCACATTGATACCGGTAACGGTACTTGCAGCCGGCCCGTGCTACGTAACCCAGATCAAGACAGTGGAAAACGACGGTTACAGCGCAGTACAGGTTGGGTTTGTAGACAAGAAAGAAAAAATTGTAACCAAAGATGCAAGCGGCAGGAAAGAAATCCGCAACAGGCACGGCGTAACGAAAGCCGAAAAAGGCCATTTTGCAAAAGCAGGGGTTACCAGCAAACGATACGTCAGGGAGTTTAAATTTGACAACGCGTCCGATTACAAGCTTGCCGACGTAATCAAAGCAGATATCTTTTCCGCAGGCGATAAAGTTGACGCTACTGCAATTACAAAAGGAAAAGGGTTCCAGGGCACAATCAAGAGATTCGGCCAGCACAGAGGACCTATGACACATGGTTCCAAATTCCATCGTCATCAGGGTTCCAACGGCGCCTGCTCCTCCCCGAGCCGTGTGTTCAAGGGAAAAGGGATGCCGGGCCAGATGGGGCATGTGAAAGCAACCGTACAGAACCTCGAAGTGGTACGTGTGGATGCAGAAAACAACCTGCTCTTAATCAAAGGTTCCGTACCGGGGCCGAAGAAATCTTTAATCACGATCCGGGAATCGGTAAAAGTAACGAATTAGCGCTAACAGGAAAGGAGGAACACACAGATGGCAACAGTATCTGTTTATAATATGGAAGGCAGCAAAGTCGGGACAATGGAATTAAACGATGCCGTATTCGGTGCAAAAATCAACGAGCACTTAGTACACATGTCCGTAGTCCAGTACCTTGCAAACAAACGTCAGGGGACACAGAAGGCCAAGACCCGTTCCGAAGTCAGCGGCGGCGGCAGGAAGCCGTGGCGGCAGAAAGGAACCGGCCATGCAAGGCAGGGTTCTACCAGGTCACCGCAGTGGAAGGGCGGCGGCGTCGTATTCGCCCCGACTCCGAGGGATTATTCATTTAAGCTCAACAAAAAAGAGAAAGTGGCGGCATTGAAAGCGGCGCTTACCTCCAGGGTACAGGACAACAAGATTTATGTGATGGAGAATCTTGCGCTCGGCGAAATCAAGACCGGTAAGATGGCACGCGTTTTAAACAGCTTAGGCGTTCAGAAAGCGCTCATTGTCACGAACGGCACGGATGAAAACGTATATTATTCCGCAAGGAACATCCCGGGCGTAAAGGCGGGCTTTATTACCAAAGTGAAAACCACCGACAAGAAAACAGGTGAAGAGAAGGAACTGTTATCTTCCACCTTAAATGTATATGACATCTTAAAATACAACAACCTTGTGATTACCAAGGCAGCAGCAGAATTGATTGGGGAGGTGTATGCATAATGGCAAATATACAGTATTATGACGTTATCCTTCGTCCGGTAGTCACCGAAAAAAGCATGAACCTGATGGCAAACAAAGAGTACACGTTTTTCGTGCATCCGGATGCCAACAAGACCATGATCAAAGAAGCCGTACAGAGGATGTTTGAAGGCACAAAGGTAGAGCGTGTCAACACCATGAACATCCCGGGCAAATTAAAACGCCGCGGCGCCATAACCGGCAGGACCGCAGCCCAGAAAAAGGCAATCGTAAAGCTGACGGAAGACAGTGCGGATATCGAGATCTTCAGCGGGCTGTAGAATTTTGACGAAGGCCGGACGATACGCGGCTTTGTGTGATAAAAAGCATTGAAATACCCTTTTGGGTATACCTATATGGCGTGGGAAGCATGCCATGAAAAAGAAAGGAGAACTACAATGGGAATTAAGACATATAACCCATATACGCCTTCCAGGAGACATATGACGGGATCCGATTTTTCTGAAATCACCAAGAAGACGCCGGAAAAATCACTTTGCGTTTCGTTAAAAAAGAATGCCGGACGTAACAACCAGGGTAAGATTACGGTAAGGCACCGTGGCGGCGGATGCAAGAGGAAATACAGGATTATAGATTTTAAAAGGAACAGGGACGGGGTTTCGGCTACGGTGATCGGAATCGAATACGATCCGAACCGGACGGCAAACATTGCCCTGATTAAATACGAGGACGGCAAGAAAGCCTATATCCTTGCACCGGCCGGGCTTACGGACGGCATGAAGGTTATGAGCGGTCCGGATGCCGAAGTAAGGGTTGGCAACTGCCTGCCGCTGGAAAACATTCCGGTCGGTACACAGATCCACAACATCGAGCTTTACCCGGGCAAGGGCGGCCAGATGGTTCGCGCCGCAGGCAACGCAGCGCAGCTGATGGCTAAAGAAGGCAAATATGCCACGCTCCGCCTTCCGTCCGGCGAAATGCGTATGGTGCCAATCCTCTGCCGCGCAACCATCGGCGTTGTAGGCAACGGCGACCACAACCTGATTAACATCGGGAAAGCGGGACGGAAACGCCATATGGGTATCCGCCCGACTGTCCGCGGTTCCGTTATGAACCCGAATGACCATCCGCACGGCGGTGGTGAAGGAAGGGCTCCGATTGGACGTCCGGGTCCATGTACACCGTGGGGTAAACCGGCGCTCGGCTTAAAGACCAGGAAGAAACACAAACAATCTAACAAGCTTATCGTAAGAAGAAGAGATGGTAAGGCAATGAAATAAGGAGGGTTAATATGTCTCGTTCATTAAAGAAAGGGCCATTTGCGGACGAAAGTTTATTAAAGAAAGTTGACGCAATGAACGCTTCCGGGAATAAGAGTGTCATTAAGACCTGGTCCCGCCGTTCTACAATTTTCCCGTCGTTCGTTGGACATACGTTTGCAGTTCATGATGGAAGAAAACATGTTCCGGTATATGTTACGGAGGACATGGTCGGCCACAAGCTTGGAGAGTTCGTTGCAACCAGGACCTACAGGGGACATGGAAAAGACGAAAAGAAATCAGGCGTCAGGTAATTTGAAAGGAGGTTATATCCATGGCAAAAGGACATAGATCTAAGATAAAAAGAGAGAGAAATGAAAAGAAAGACACAAGGCCTTCCGCAAAATTATCTTATGCCAGAGTATCCGTACAGAAGGCTTGTTTCGTGTTAGATGCAATCCGCGGTAAGGATGTGCGGACAGCGCTTGCTATTTTGGCTTACAATCCCAGGTACGCTTCGAGCCTGCTTGAGAAACTGTTAAAATCTGCCGTTGCCAATGCGGAGAACAACAACGGTATGAAAGCGGAAAACCTTTACATTGCAGAATGCTATGCAAACAAAGGGCCGACAATGAAAAGAATCAGACCAAGAGCACAGGGCAGGGCTTACCGGATCGAGAAAAGGATGAGCCACATAACAATTGTGCTGGATGAGAAATAAGGAGGGCGAACATGGGACAGAAAGTAAATCCTCATGGCTTAAGAGTTGGGATTATCAAAGATTGGGACTCGAAATGGTATGCGGAAGCAGATTTTGCGGATTTCCTGATCGAAGACTATAATATCAGGACATTCCTTAAGAAAAAATTATATGCGGCAGGCATTTCCAGGATTGAAATGGAACGTGCGTCTGACCGTGTGAAAGTAATTATTTATACAGCAAAGCCGGGCGTTGTGATCGGTAAGGGCGGATCCGAGATCGAAAAGATCAAAGCCGAAGTCCAGAAGCTGACCGATAAGAAGTTAGTTGTAGACATCAAAGAAGTAAAACGGCCGGACAAAGACGCCCAGCTGGTAGCCGAGAACATTGCATTACAGCTTGAGAACCGTGTATCCTTCCGCCGCGCCATGAAATCCTGCATGGGCCGCTGCATGAAGGCAGGCGCAAAAGGAATCAAAACATCCTGCTCCGGACGCCTTGGCGGCGCCGATATGGCACGTACCGAGTTCTACAGCGACGGTACGATTCCTCTGCAGACACTGCGCGCTGACATCGACTACGGGTTTGCGGAAGCAGATACCACTTACGGAAAAGTCGGTGTGAAGGTTTGGGTCTACAAAGGAGAAGTACTTCCTAAGAAGGGAAATAAGGAAGGAGGAGCTCAGTAATTATGTTAATGCCAAAAAGAGTAAAACGTCGTAAGCAGTTCCGCGGGAGCATGCGCGGAAAAGCGTCGAGAGGAAATAAAATCATATACGGAGAATATGGTATTGTAGCCATGGAACCGTGCTGGATCAAATCCAACCAGATTGAGGCAGCCCGTATTGCCATGACGCGTTACGTAAAACGTGGCGGTAAAGTCTGGATCAAAATATTCCCGGACAAACCAGTTACCGCAAAGCCGGCAGAAACCCGTATGGGTTCCGGTAAAGGTACGCTGGAGTATTGGGTAGCAGTAGTAAAACCGGGCCGTGTATTATTTGAAATCGCCGGCGTGCCGGAAGAAGTAGCGAGGGAGGCACTGCGTCTTGCCACGCATAAATTACCCTGTAAATGTAAAATCGTTTCACGGGCAGACTTAGAAGGCGGTGAATCAAATGAAAACTAGTAAATATTTAGAAGAATTAAGGTCACAGTCTGTTGCAGATTTGAATGCACAGTTAGTGGAAGCCAAAAAAGAGCTTTTCAATTTGAGGTTCCAGAATGCCACCAATCAGTTGAATAATACCAGCAGGATCAAAGAAGTCAGGAAAAACATTGCCAGGATCCAGACCATTATCACTGAGAAGGCAAACGTGGCAGAGTAGGACGGGAAGGAGAACGAAGGCTGTGGAAGAAAGAAATCTTAGAAAAACACGAGTAGGTGTTGTAGTAAGCGATAAAATGGATAAGACAATCGTTGTCGCCGTCAGGGATAACGTAAGGCATCCGCTCTACAAAAAGATCGTTAAGAAGACATACAAATTAAAAGCCCATGACGAGAAAAACGACTGCCGCATCGGCGATACGGTAAAAGTAATGGAAACAAGGCCTTTATCCAAAGACAAACGGTGGAGGCTTGTGGAAATCGTAGAAAGGGCAAAATAAGAAAAGCAGTACCCGCATGGCATTTTTGTATGCCGTATTGCGTGGGAGAAAAAAGAAGGAGGCTGCAAACATGATTCAACAGGAGAGCAGACTTAGGGTAGCGGATAACACCGGTGCAAAGGAAATCTTATGTATCCGCGTGATGGGCGGTTCTACCAGAAGGTATGCGAATATCGGCGATATAATTACTGCTACGGTTAAAGATGCAACACCAGGCGGCGTTGTAAAAAAAGGCGATGTCGTAAAGGCAGTCGTAGTCCGTACAAAAAAAGGTGCCCGTCGTAAAGATGGTTCTTATATAAAATTTGATGAGAACGCTGCTGTTATTATCAAAGAAGACAAAACCCCGAGGGGAACCCGTATCTTTGGACCAGTAGCCAGGGAGCTTCGTGAGAAACAGTTTATGAAAATCGTTTCACTGGCTCCGGAAGTATTGTAGGAGGTGCAGGATGGCTACAAGTAAAATTAAAAAAGGCGATGTCGTAAAAGTAATCACCGGCAGGGATAAAGATAAAGAAGGAAAAGTAATTTCTGTTGACAGGAAAAAGCACAGGCTTCTCGTAGAGGGAATCAACATGGTAACCAAACATGCGAAGCCGAGTATGGCAAACCAGCAGGGCGGAATCATCCATCAGGAAGGACCGATTGACGCGTCAAACGTAATGTATCTCCACAAAGGAAAACCTACCCGCGTGGGCTTTAAAATGGATGGGGATAAGAAAGTCCGTTTTGCCAAATCAACGGGCGAGATCATTGATTAACCGCAGAGAGGAGGACAAAACAGGTGAGTAGACTAAGAGATCAGTATCAGAACGAAATCGTAGACGCATTAATGAAGAAGTTCGGATATAAAAACGTAATGCAGGTACCGAAGATCGATAAAATTGTCGTAAATATGGGTGTCGGCGAAGCAAAAGAAAATGCGAAGATATTAGAGGCTGCGGCCAAGGATATGGAAACTATCACGGGGCAGAAGCCGATCATCACAAAGGCAAAGCATTCCATTGCCAACTTTAAAATCAGGGAAAATATGCCGATCGGGTGCAAAGTGACCTTAAGGGGCGAGAAGATGTACGAGTTTTTGGATCGCCTTGTAAACCTGGCGCTGCCCCGTGTACGTGACTTCCGCGGGATCAACCCGAATTCATTCGACGGCAGGGGAAATTATGCGCTCGGGATCAAAGAGCAGTTAATCTTCCCGGAAATTGAATACGATAAGATTGATAAAATCAGGGGTATGGACGTAATTGTCGTGACTACAGCAAAGACCGACGAAGAAGGGCGTGAATTATTAACCCAATTCGGGATGCCATTTGCAAAATAATAGGAGGGAATTTTAAATGGCTAAAACATCTATGAAGGTAAAACAGCAGCGTAAACAGAAATTCTCTACCAGAGAATACAGCCGTTGCAGGAT
>CAMSEJ010000150.1 GCA_947057405.1 uncultured Roseburia sp. | reverse complement strand
CTCTTCCGATCTGTTTCCGATTCCGATGCAGAAGCACACCATCAGGTTTTTGGCAATATTGGCAATGGAATTGGCGGCTACCGCATCGCTGCCCATATGGCCCATGACAACGGAATACATGGTAAATCCGCAGCCCCAGGCAAGCTGGTTGCCCAAAATCTGAAGGGTGTATTTCCAGTATACACGGCCAAGCACGCGGTCTTTGTGCAGGAAATAAGAAGCTTTTAACCGGATCCGTTCCGGCTTGTAAGAATCCAGAATGGTAAAAGTGCACTCCAGCGCCCTTGCGGCGGACGTTGCAGCTGCAGCCCCGGCAATTCCCATGGGCTTTAAGCCGCACAGCCCAAAAATCAACACGGCGTTTAATCCGATGTTGCATACCACGGCGAATGAGCTGATAACCGTGCTTTTAACGGCATGGCCGCTGTTTTTCATAATACACAGGTAAATCTGCGACACGCCGCAGAACAGGTAGGAAACAGCCGAGGCCTTCAGGTAAATTGCGCCGCCGGCAATCAGTGTCGGTTCCGGGGTGAAAAAGCGCATCAGTGTATGCGGGAAGAAAAACGTGCCCGCAAAAAATATAAAAGAGACGAAAACCGATGCCCGCAGTACAAATGCCAGTATTTTGCTGACGGCATCCCGGTCGCCAATTCCCCAGTACTGCGCCGCCATCATGCTTGCGCCCGCGGCAAATGCCGTTAAAAAGAGGTTGAAGACAAACATCACCTGCCCGGCAAGCGAAACGGCGGATAATGCGTCCTGGCTGATCATGCCGAGCATCAGTGCATCCGAAGCGCCGACCAAAGACAGCATAAACTGTGAAAACGCAATCGGAAGCACCAAAGACAGCAGTTTTTTATAAAACTCGCGGTTCATAACGTGTTCCTCCTTCATATGGTTTGTTGTAGCATTATATCACCAAAATAACTTGATTATTAGAATTATTCTGCCATATAATAGTACAAAACCGTCTTAATTTCATAAAAATGAATAAAGGAGAAAATTATGATTGCACCCTGCACCTGTCCGACCGACCCGCACAGGCGGGAACTGAAAACCCACGGATCGCTTGCTTTTCCCGCAGCATGTTATGAAAACACGGCGCAGACCCTTCCCGTCCCCTGGCACTGGCACGACGAGCTGGAGCTGAGCATTACGGAGCGGGGCAGCGTTGCCGTACACATCGGAGCCGAAACGTTTCGTATGGAGCAGGGAGAAGGCTGCTTTATCAATGCGGGCGTTTTGCATGCATTTGAACAGGCCGGCACTCTCGATGCCACGGAGCATGCGGTCGTGTTCCATCCCCGCCTGGTCGGCGGCAGCATGGACAGCGTATTCTGGCAGAAATATGTACTGCCGTTAACCTCGGACCGTTCCCTGACCGGTTTTTTCTTAAGAGAAACCGTTTCCTGGCAGAAAGAGCTGCTTTCCGGGATTCGCCAGGCATGGGAAATCTGCGCATACGAACAGCCGGATTACGAAATCGCCGCCAGAGACGCGCTTTCCCGGTGCACCGCCATTCTCTGCCGCAGGCAGGCGGCGCAGACGGTGCGTCCTTCCGAGAAAGCCATTCGTCAAAACGAACGCATGAAAGCCATGCTTTCGTATATCGAGCAGCATTTCTGGGAAACCGTAACGGTGCGGCAAATCGCCGGCAGCGCCTGTATCAGCGAAAGCGAATGTATGCGCTGCTTCCGCCGGACAATCGGCATGGCGCCGGTTGCCTATCTGAACAGCTACCGCCTGCAGTGCGCCGCAGATCTCTTAAGAAATACGCAGCTTGCGGTAGGAGCCGTGGCATGCCGCTGCGGGTTTCAGGAAATGAGTTATTTTGCACGGGCATTCCGCCGGGTTTACGGATGTACGCCGTCCGCTTACCGGAACGCCCGCGCCGCCGCAGATTTGTAAGAAAAATGCCAAAAACCACTTTACGAATGTCAAAAAATATGCGAAAATAAAGGCAGTATGCAGAATATGCCATAATCTGCATTCGCATAATGATTTAATTGAAAGGAGTCTTATAATGATTTACACGAAGGAAGTCGAAAACATGTGTCCGGTTGCAAAAGGCGCAAAACATGAACCAGCTCCCATTCCGGAAGAAGGGAAATGGGTCCACTCCAAAAAAATTGAAGACGTTTCGGGTTTTACCCATGGTATCGGCTGGTGCGCACCGCAGCAGGGTGCCTGTAAGCTGTCGCTGAACGTAAAGAACGGCATAATTGAAGAAGCACTGGTAGAGACAATCGGATGTTCGGGCATGACGCATTCCGCAGCCATGGCAGCGGAAATTTTGCAGGGCAAGACAATTTTGGAAGCGTTAAATACCGATCTTGTCTGTGACGCCATCAATACCGCTATGCGTGAGCTGTTCTTACAGATCGTTTACGGACGTACCCAGAGCGCATTCTCTGACGACGGGCTTGCAATCGGCGCCGGTCTGGAAGACCTGGGGAAAGGGCTTCGTTCCCAGGTTGGTACGATGTATGCAACCAAAGAAAAAGGGGTTCGCTATCTGGAAATGGCAGAAGGCTATGTAACAGGTATTGCCCTTGACGCTGACAACGAAGTAATCGGATACAAGTTCGTTTCTCTTGGCAAAATGACCGATTTCATCAAAAAAGGCGACGATCCGAACACAGCCTGGGAGAAAGCCCAGGGACAGTATGGCCGTGTGGCAGACGCTGCTAAGATTATCGATCCACGCGTAGAGTAAAGGAAAGGAGAGACGAAGATAATGGCTTTATTTGAATCATATGAAAGAAGAATTGACCAGATTAACGCCGTATTAAACAACTATGGCATCAGCTCGATCGAAGAAGCTGAAAAGATTACCAAAGACGCTGGGCTTGACGTTTACGAGCAGGTAAAGAAGATCCAGCCGATCTGTTTTGAAAATGCATGCTGGGCTTACATTGTAGGCTCTGCCATTGCAATCAAAAAAGGCGCCCTCCGCGCAGCGGACGCTGCGGCTGCAATCGGAGAAGGCTTACAGGCATTCTGCATCCCGGGATCGGTTGCCGATCACCGGAAGGTAGGAATTGGCCACGGCAACCTCGGCAAGATGCTGCTTGAGGAAGAAACCGAATGCTTCTGCTTTTTGGCAGGACATGAATCCTTTGCAGCGGCAGAGGGTGCGATCGGTATCGCAGAAAAGGCCAACAAGGTACGCCAGAATCCGCTGCGCGTAATCTTAAACGGGCTTGGCAAGGACGCTGCACAGATCATTTCCCGTATCAACGGATTTACTTTTGTAGAGACCAAGTTTGACTATCAGGAGAACAAGGTCAATGTGATCTATGAAAAAGCATATTCCGAAGGTCTGCGTGCTACCGTAAAATGCTACGGCGCCGACGACGTACAGGAAGGCGTTGCCATTATGCACATGGAAAACGTAGGCGTTTCCATCACCGGCAACTCCACCAACCCGACCCGTTTCCAGCATCCGGTTGCAGGTACATACAAGAAAGAATGCAACGAGCAGGGCAAGAAATATTTCTCCGTAGCTTCCGGCGGCGGTACGGGACGTACTCTCCATCCGGACAACATGGCTGCCGGCCCGGCTTCCTACGGTATGACAGATACCATGGGAAGGATGCATTCCGACGCACAGTTCGCCGGATCTTCTTCCGTTCCTGCCCATGTAGAAATGATGGGTCTGATCGGAATGGGCAACAACCCGATGGTAGGCGCTACCGTTGCAGTAGCCGTTTCTATTGAGGAAGCGCATAAAGCAGGCAAATGCTAATACAGGCTTTCTAAATGTAAACCGCAATCCGCCACAGACGGGTTGCGGTTTTTTTGCGCAAAACCCCTGCTTGCATAAGCGGCGCGGCGGTGGTAGAATAAAAACAGGTTCAGTTTGTTTTAAGGGAGTATGCTTATGATAGAACGCAGCGATCTGCTTGCACTGGATTTTTATAAAAAGGAAAAGTTCACCGGAAGCCGGCGCGGCATGCGCTATCTGATTAAAAGAGAAACCGAAGGCGATGCGGAACGGTTTGACGTATTTACCTGGAAGGGCCCATACAGCTTTGCAGCCACAGACGAAGAAAAAGAAAAGAAAACCTTTCCGTTTTCGGACGCGGCATTAGAGGAAATTACCTCGTATTTAAACCGGGTATATGAAAAGAAATATGCCGGGACTGCGTAACGGTTCAGCCACATAAAATGAAATTTCCTCTTTACCTGAAGAGTCATCTGTGTTATGATATTGCAGGAAAGACGAAGAAAAGGAATAGTACCTGCCTGATTTATTTTTCAGAGAGCTGTTGGCCGCTGCGAAACAGCAGATAAAAGACAGGGAACTCGCCTTGGAGTTGCTGCGTGAAATTTCTGCCGGAGGGCGGACCGAGTAGCTGCAGACGGAAGCCCGCCGTTACCCGGGAGCGGTATAAGGATGTCGTCCCGTACCGGCTGAGAGCATGAGCAATCATGAATTAGAGTGGTACCGCGTAAGAATGTCTTACGTCTCTATGTTTTTAGAGGCGCAGGGCTTTTTTTTCGTCCGGAGATCTGCCGGAAACGGAATGTAAAAAAGCACCGGGAAGAATGCGCCCGAACTGAAAAATCAGAAAGCGAGGATGTTATATGAAAGGATTTGAGAAGTACCGGAAAATGTATTTTATGCCGCCGCAGGATTGTTTTGACTGGGTCAAAAAAGACGCCGCGGACAAAGCGCCCGTCTGGTGCAGCGTAGATTTGCGCGATGGCAATCAGGCTTTGATTGAGCCGATGAATTTGGAGGAGAAGGTAAAGTTTTACCGGATGCTGGTGGAGATTGGCTTTAAGCATATTGAAGTCGGGTTCCCGGCCGCCTCCGAAACGGAATATCAGTTTTTGCGCACCATTATTGAACGGAATATGATCCCGGACGACGTAACGGTGCAGGTGCTGACCCAGGCCAGGGAACATATTATCAAGCGCACCTTTGAGGCGATTGACGGGGCGCCGAACGTGATTGTGCACGTATACAATTCCACTTCCGTGGCGCAGCGCGAGCAGGTATTTAAAAAATCCAAAGAGGAGATTAAGCAGATTGCCGTAGACGGCGCAAAGCTGGTATATGATTTGTCCAAAAATGAAAAAGGGAATATTTCCTTTGAATATTCCCCGGAGAGCTTTACCGGGACGGAAATGGATTATGCGCTGGAGGTCTGCAACGCCGTGCTTGATGTCTGGAAGCCGACGCCGGAGCGCAAGGCGATTATTAACCTGCCGTCGACGGTACAGTATTCCATGCCGCATGTGTTTGCAAGCCAGATTGAATATTTTGACAAGAACTTAAATTACCGCGACAGCGTTCTGATTTCCCTGCATCCCCACAACGACAGGGGAAGCGGCATCAGCGATGCGGAACTGGGGCTGCTTGCCGGGGCGGACCGGATTGAGGGGACACTGTTCGGCAACGGGGAGCGGACCGGGAATGTGGATATTGTGACGCTTTGTATGAATCTGTATTCCCTGGGGGTGGATCCGGGGCTTGACTTTCACAATATGAAAAAAATCCGGCAGACCTATGAGGAGTTGACCAATATGGAGGTTTCCATGCGCCAGCCGTATGCCGGGGATCTGGTATTTACCGCTTTTTCCGGATCGCACCAGGATGCGATTTCAAAAGGCATGGCGTGCCATACTTCGGGAGAGGATCCGCACTGGACGGTACCGTATCTGCCGATTGATCCGCAGGATCTGGGGCGCACGTATGATTCCGACGTAATTCGGATCAACAGCCAGTCCGGCAAAGGCGGCGTAAGCTATGTGTTAAAGCAGGCGTACGGGATTCTGCTTCCGGATCGGATGAAAGAGGAATTCGGTTATCTGGTTAAGGATGTATCCGACAGGGAGCACAGCGAGCTTGGGGCCGAACGGATTTATGAAATTTTTATGGAGACATACCGCAATATTGCGAGCGATTTCCATGTGTCGGAATGCCATTTCCGGCAGCAGGACGGGATGGAGGCAACCGTTACCATTGAGACGCCGGAGGGGCCGGATGTGGTTACGGCAAACGGGAACGGGCGGTTGGATGCGGTCAGCATTGCGCTCAAAAAGCATTTTAATATTACGTATGAGCTGACGGAGTATACGGAGCATGCGCTTTCCCGCGGCTCTTCCTCGAAGGCGCTTGCTTATGTGGGAATTACGGCGCACGATAAGCTGTTTTGGGGAATCGGGACGGACGAGGATATTATCAGGGCATCGGTTGAGGCGCTGACGGCGGCGATTAACCGGGCAGGTATTCAGACATTGGTGCGCGCTTAACGGATTGGCGCATTCCGGCTTGCCCTGCCGGCTGCGGCAGGGAAGTTATCGGGATTTTTCAAACAGGATCTAATACTACAGCGAATAATGTTGGCAAAGTTCCGTCAGCCAGAGGACAGGGGATACGGCATTCGCTGTGTGACAGGATAAAACGGCTCTAAAGTATCCCATTTTGGTATTCTCAT
>CAMSEJ010000149.1 GCA_947057405.1 uncultured Roseburia sp. | reverse complement strand
GACGGCATACGAGATCATGCCATGTGACTGAGTTCAGGACGTGTGCTCTTCCGATCTTGATGTGAAAGCAACGCCGATTTTTTTGTATTGCTGATCTGCGCAGACGATGCGATTTTAATCTTAACAATCAGTTCATTCTGAATAAACTCTTCTAGCTGGCTGCGGTTCGAAACGGCGGGCTTTGCCACAAAATCAACCGCCCCCGCGCTCATGGCGTCAAATACCTTATCGCTTAAGGAACTGATGACCACGACAGGCAGCGGATACTGCGGCATCAGCTTCCGCAAAAACTCTATCCCGTTCATTCGCGGCAGCTCGACGTCAAGCGTCATGACGTCGGGCCTGTATTTTAAAATAGCGTCCCTTGCTTCAAAGGGATCTCTGGCTGTCGCCACAACCTGTATTTCGGAATCCCGGTTCAGATTCTGAACCAGCAGTTCCCGAAATACAATGGAATCTTCTACTACCAAAACCTTAATCCGTCGCATAGGTCAATCAATTCTCCTTTTTTCTAAATATTGATGGCTGGATAATCTGAAACGGCGTACTGTTGCGGTCAAGGGTCTCCGTCGTCCCGATAAACAAATATCCGCCTGGTTCTATGCAGTTATATACCTTCTGAAGCAATTGGTTTTTGGTCGGCTCATCAAAATATATCATAACATTCCGCAGAAAAACCGTATGCATTTTCTTACGGAACGGAAACGGACTCATCAGGTTGAACTGGCGGAACAGCACCTGGCGCTTCAATTCGTCGCTTACTAAGTACTGGCTCCCGCCCGCTACCGGCTTAAAAAAGTTTTTCTTCCAGTTCGGAGGCAGGTTTTTGAGCTGTTCTTCGCTGTAGACTCCTGCCATCGCCTGTTTTAAGACCTTGGTCGAAATATCGGTTGCCAACACCCTCGTATCCCATTTGGAACGCTCCATTCCAAAGAAATCGGCCAGAACCATCGCTATCATATAGGGTTCTTCCCCGGTAGACGCCGCGCCGCACCAGATGCGCAGATCCTTTTTGCGTTCTTCCTTAGACCTAAGCCATGGAAGAACGGTTTTTCTGAAATATTCAAAGTGCTCAAATTCCCTCATAAAATAAGTATGATTGGTTGTCAGAAAGTTGACAAGCATTTTGTCAAGCTGTCCCGACCGGTCTGTTTTCAGGGCGTCCATATATGCGTCCAGGCTTGCCCATCCGCTTTTCCTGAGATAATTTTCAAGGCGTCCGTTGATAATGACTTTTTTCTGGCTTAAATCTATGCCGTAATTGTCTTTCATGTAAACTGCAACTCTTCTAAACTCATTATCCGTGATCAAACTCCATTCCTCCCGTCATCCTAATGAAATTCTATTTTGCCCGGATAGCTTCCCTGGTAACTCAACACAACTGACGTGATATTTTAGAACAGACCCCGAAAATCTCGGGATTGGTTTTTATACCTGCCTCCTGTTCCATTACCGCAAGGGCATCTTCCCTTCTAAGCCCCCCTTTTCCGGTCAGTCCGGTATAACGCGCCATCGTAGCCACAATCTGCGCCGCAAGCGGAATCTCATTGCCTTTCATCCCGTCGGGATAACCGCTTCCGTCCCAGTTCTCATGGTGATGACGTATGACATCTGCAGATATGCCGATAAATTCATTGTAATCATGGTTCACATACAGATCGCTTAAAAGCTTTGCGCCTATGGTAGTATGCGCCTGTACCGCCGCCTGTTCTTCCCGGGCAAGCGGTTCTTTTTTCTGCAGCAGTTCTTTCGGAACCCCGATATTGCCGATGTCGCAAAGTGGAGCTGCCAGTTCTACTGTTTCAATAAAATCATCCGAAACCTTATCCCCGAACACAGGCGAAAGCTGCATCCCCTGTGCCAGAATCCGGCAGTTTTTGCCGAGCCGTTCGGCATCCTCTTCCTTACTGCCCGAATCCTGCGCCGCAATATTGGCCAGCGCAAACAGGATATTTTTCTTTTCGAGTTCCATCTGGCGGAGCTGTTCGTCCACAGACGCCTTGAGCCGCCGATTCATTTCCAACAGCTCCTGTCTGGCTTCGTCCAGACGCAGATGTACGTCTACACGCGCTTTGATTACCTCCGGAACAAACGGCTTTGTGATGTAATCTTCCCCGCCGTAGGAAAGCCCTTCCACAATTGCCCGCGGATTATCAAATGCCGATATGAATATGACCGGAATATGTTTTGTGGTTTCATTGCCCTTTACAATCCGGCACAGCTCATACCCGTCCATGTCCGGCATGGAAATATCCGTAAGGATAAGCTGCGGCGGAGACTGCCGGATTGCAGAAAGCGCTTCCTTTGCACCTTCCGCCAGAACCGGGCAGTGTCCCATGCTGCCGATGATTTCTCCCAAAATCAGCCGGTTTGATTCCACGTCATCTACAATAAGGACCGCTCCGCCCTTCGGATCCCGATTCCCGTAAATCATGCCACTCCCCCTTTAACCCTGCAGAATGCGGTCAAGTTCTGCATATTCTGCCGTTATCCTGTCATAATTCTCCTTCTGGACCGCCATCTTAAGTCTTAAGACCAGACGGCCGATTTCCCGCGGCGCCCCCTGTGTCATCTGCCGGATGGTTTCCATAAACATCTCCGCTTTTTCCCAGTTTTCCATCTCTACACTTAAGATTAGCTTGGAAAGGTTGTTTTTCAGGCTCTTTAAATTCTCGGCCGTACCGAACCGGCGGATTTCCTCTAACGGTACTTCTTTGATCCCCTCCGTAAAAAAAGGTGTCTGTGTGCCGGTCTGCGCAGGCGGCGCTTCGTCGTCCCCGCAGGCGCCGACCCAAATCGAAAAGGAAAATGTGCTGCCTCTGTCCTTTTCGCCCTCCACCTCTATCTTACCGCCCATCAGCCCAACAAGCTGCTTGCAAATGTTAAGGCCAAGGCCCGTACCGCCGTACTTACGGGAAATGGATGCGTCTACCTGGGAAAAGCTTTCAAAGAGCTTATCCCGGTCTGCTTTGTCAATCCCGATTCCCGTGTCCTTTACAATAAAAAACAATTCTATCTTATCGCCCACCCGGGCCGTACATACCGCTTCCGCCGTAATTTTGCCGACTGCCGTAAACTTCTGTGCATTCGACAGAAGGTTGTTGAGTATCTGTACAATACGCAGCTCATCCCCGACGACGTATTCCGGTATCTGGGGAGATACCGTTACAAAAAAACCAAGCCCTTTTTCCGTCAGCTTGTTCCGGTGGTGGTTCTGCACATAATCCATCATATTCCGAAAATGGAATTTGCGCGGCTCTAACACAAATTTGCCGGCTTCTAATTTGGAAAAATCAAGTATATTATTGATAATCTTATTCATATCGCCGCAACAGCGTTCCATCAGCCGCAGCGGCTTTTTTATCCTGACATCCGTCACCTCGTCCAAAAGCTCCCTGACATTCCCCTGGATGCCGTTGACCGGGGTGCGCAGCTCATGCGTGACATTTGCGACAAATTCTGATTTTACCTTAGATGCCTGCCGCGCCTCATTCCTTACCTGCTCAATTTCTTTTTCCAGAAACTCCTTTTCGAGTATGTCGATTGCCATGCAGATATATGTGCCGGGCAATCGTTCGCTTCTCACAATCTTCGCCTCAACCGGAAAACAGGTCAGGTTCTTACGGTATGCCACAAGCTTTTTTAATTCCTGTTCCACAGGCTTTCCATCAGCAAAAGCCGCATTCGGAAATACATCGCGAATCTGCCTGCCGCAAATATCTTCTGCGTATTCCAGTTTCTTTTTGGCGGCGGCATTTGCATAAGAAATCACGCCGTCACCGTCAAACATGAGGATCAGCTCAAGCGCATCCTCCAGGGGAAATATGCCGTTTTTCTCTTCTCCCATCCGAACCGCAACCTCCTGTGCCATGCCATTCCAGACCTAAAAAGGGGCAGCAAAAAATTTTAAATTTCTTTGCTGCCTGCTATCTGTTTCAAGTATTACAAACCAATACAACTATATTAATTACTTCCACAAACATTGAAGAAATCTTCTTTTGCAAGCCTAAAGCATTCCAACACATCCGGCGAGAACTGACCGCACTCACCGTTGATGATCATATTGTATGCCGTGTCGGTATCAAACGAACTCTTATACACCCTCGGGCTGACCAGTGCGTCAAAAACGTCTGCAACGGCAACAATCTGCGCGCTGATCGGGATATCGTCTCCAACTAAGTGGTCGGGATATCCTCTGCCGTCCCATCGCTCATGATGATGACGGCAAATCTCGTAACAGTAACGCTCAAACTCACTGTCCGGATTGCGGTAAAACTTCTTGAGTATCTCACACCCGATTGTCGTATGTTCTTTCATCAGTTCAAATTCTTCATTTGTCAGCCGTCCCGGCTTTGTTAAAACAGCATCCGGAATACCTATCTTGCCTACATCATGCAGGACAGAAGCCCGCGCAATCGGATCAATCTGGGATTCTCCCAACCCGTACTGCGGGAAGTTCGCCACAAAATACTGAAGCATAATCCTTGTCAGGTTCTTGATGCGCTTCGTATGCTCTCCCGTTTCGGCACTTCTTGATTCTACAACGGAGCTTAACGCATCAATCATAAATTCGTTGTTCTCGTTTAATTCCTTCTGCTGTGCAAGGAGCGCTTCTTCCTGTTCTTTTAAGCGGATCGCCATATTATGCCTGCTCTGGTAGAGGTCAATAATATTCTTGCTCCGCCTTTTTACAATATGCGGATAAAACGGTTTGTGAATCACATCCGCCACGCCATAGGAATAAGCTTTGTCTTCACTGTCGCCGATCGTTTCGCTTGTAATCATGATGACGGGTATTTCTTCTAAGAGGTTCTGCTGCTTCATATATTCCAATACTGCAAAACCGTCTAAAATCGGCATCAGAATATCCAATAAAATCAATACAATATTCTTTCCGCTTTCTATTACGGAAATCGCTTCCCGCCCGTTTGCCGCTTCGATCGTCTCGTAACTATCCTCGTCTGCAAACATCCCGTCAAGTATGAGGCGGTTTACGTCTTCGTCATCAACAATCAAGATTTGCTGTTTTTCCATGCTAACTCCTTATTTTACGTGTTTCCTATTTCGTATTTCATATTTTTATGTAGTTCTGCGTGGTTCTGTCTGCGTCTGTCTTTCGGACGCCCGCATATGAGATCCGCTTCCGAGGGTATTACCTGACTGTAATCCATATGCCCACTTTACTATAAAGATACCACTTTTAGGCGCAAATGTCAAATCCTATCGGCGCCCGAGCCGCCGTGTTTTAGCCCAAATCTATACTGTCCGCCTGCATGTCTTCAAAGCTTACGCCTGCGCCCGGTGCTTTGGGAATATACTCTTCACGCAACACGAACTGAGCCACAAGATCCTTTAATACCTCTGCCTGACTGGAAAGCTCCTGGCTTGCCGCCGCACTCTGCTCTGCCGTAGCGGAATTGGTCTGTACGACACTTGAAATCTGGTCTACGCCCACGGTCACCTGCTCGACTGCGCCTGCCTGCTCCTCCGCCGCATCCGCAATGTGTTCGACTGCGGTCGCCACGGAACGAACTTCTTCCACTACTTTAACCAGCGACTGTGCCGTAGAATCTGCAATCTTTGTCCCGCGCGATACCGCCTTGATGGAGCTTTCGATCAGCTCTGCCGTATCCTTAGACGCCGCCGTGCTCTTGCCTGCAAGATTTCGCACCTCTTCCGCAACCACGGCAAATCCCTTGCCTGCAATTCCCGCGCGTGACGCCTCTACGGCGGCATTAAGCGCCAGAATATTGGTCTGGAACGCAATGTCTTCAATTGTCTTAATAATCTTGCCGATTTCATTGGATGTACGGGTAATTTCTTCCATTGCCGACATCATATCCTGCATCTGCTTGTTGCAGCCTTCCATTTCGTCCCCGGCCAGCCCGGATTTGCTCCTTGCTTCCAGTGCATTATTGGCGGTTTCCTTGATCTGCTGGGAAATACCTGCAATGGTAGCCGCAAGCTCTTCCACTGCGGATGCCTGCTCCGTTGCGCCCTGCGAAAGAGCCTGGGAGCCGACAGACACCTGGCTCGCACCGGAATTTACCTGATCCGCACTCATATTAATCTGGCCCAGAGTAGAGCTTAAGCCCTTGTTCAGTTTACGTATGGAAGATAAAAGCCCCTGGAAATTCCCGACATAGCGGTTCTCCGCATTGGTACGCACGTCAAAATTACCGTCTGCCATCTCCTGCAAAAGCATGGATGCATCCGAAATTACATCATCCAGAATCTCCGTCATATTTTTAAACGCCTTTGCCAGGCTGCCCAATTCGTCTTTGGACTCATATGTAACCTGAATATCAAAATCACCGCTGACAATCTTTTCTGCCGATTTTTCCAGCTCGTGCAGCGGGCGTTTGATCGATCTGGTAAGATAAGTGGAAAGCAGCAGAGTGATAATCAGCGCGCCGCCTGCAAGGCCCAGCTGGGCAATTACCAGCATACGCTGCATCTCGAGATCGGAAGAGCGTCGTGTAGGGAAAGAGTGTGGTACCTTGTGT
>CAMSEJ010000148.1 GCA_947057405.1 uncultured Roseburia sp. | reverse complement strand
GCCGCATCCCCTGTCCTCTGGCTGACGGAACTTTGCCAACATTATTCGCTGTAGTACTAACCCGGCAGAACAACGCCTTCCCCCTTCTGATACGCCATATGCGACAATACCATCATCGCAATTTTAAACAACATGGCATCCTCAAACCTGCGTATATCCAACCCAATCGCTTTCTCCAGCCTCTCCAGCCGATATACCAGCGTATTCCTGTGTACAAAAAGCTGCCTGGCCGTCTCCGAAATATTCAGGTTGTTTTCAAAAAAACTCTGGATCGTCAGAACATTCTCCTCCGAAAACACATCCGGAATATGTTCTCCAAATACCTCCCGGATAAACATCTCGCACAAGCTCATCGGTATCTGGTAAATCAGACGCCCGATCCCAAGCCTGCCGTAGGACACCACTTCCTTCCCCGCATAGAAAATCTTTCCCACCTCAATTGCCATTCTGGCCTCCTGATAGGACTTCGCGATATCCTGCAATTCCTTCGCACGGTTGCCGTACCCCACGCGGACGCGCACCATCGCCTCGCTGTGCAGGTTATCCACCATCATTCCGGCAAGCTTCTGCAGCGCTTCTTCATCCCAGCCGTCACGCACATCCTTAATAAAAACAATACTCTGTTCGTCCACCTCCGTTACGAAATCCCTGCCCGATCCGCCAAACATCCCTTTCACCAGTTCCACCATATACGAATCCTTTTTGCCGTCCACTTCAATCACAAAAACCACGCGCTGCGCCTGTTCAATATGGAATTTCCTGGCCTTATGATACATATCCACAACCAGCATATTGCCCAGCAGAATATTCTGCATAAAATGATTCCGATCCATCTGGTTCCGGTACGATTCCGCAAGGTTTTTAATCTGGCACACGGCAAGCCTGCCGACCATATATGCCTCTTCAAAACCCGAATGCGCCAGAAGAATATATTTTAGCTCATCCTCAACCGGGACCTTGAAAAAATGATATCCGGAAAGCATCTGGCTTTCTGCCATAGATTCCGCAAAATCCGGCACGGCAGCCTCTAACTCCGCTCCGGGAAGAAATGTCGAAGCCAGCGGCTTGCCGTGTTCATTATAAAGTGCTGTTTCAACGTGGGAAATTTCTTTGATTTCGTCCAGTATCAACTGTAATTTATGGTTTGATAACAAAGTATCCTCCCTTAATTGGTAATCGTCTGCTCTGTCTGCTTGTCAAATACGTGTATCTTCTGCGGATCTAACGCCAGCTTTACATGTGTCCCGATCCGTGCCGTGGTATCGGATGCCACCTTCGCGCTCAGATTCATTCCTGCCACGCCGAAATACAAAATCACTTCGGAGCCAAGCAATTCATATCCGGTCACATCCGCCTCAATGACGCTGTCCTGAAATTCCTCCAAAGCCTTTTTTGAATCGCTCAAATCCTCCGGGCGGATTCCGAACACAACCGTTTTACCGTCATATCCGCCGTCCGCAAGCTTCTTCGACTTCTCCGGCGGGAGGGTCACTTTAAATTTATCAAAGGAAAGCACTGCCTTTTCCCCCTGTATCCTGCACGCTGCATCTACGAAATTCATCTGCGGCGACCCGATAAATCCAGCTACAAACAGGTTGTTCGGCTCATTGTACAGCTTAATCGGGGAATCCACCTGCATGATCACGCCGTCTTTTAATACCACAATTCTGGTTCCTAAGGTCATCGCCTCGGTCTGATCGTGCGTGACATAAATAATCGTCGCACCGAGCCTCTTATGCAGCGCGGAAATCTCGGCACGCATCTGTACCCTCAGCTTGGCATCCAGGTTTGAGAGCGGCTCATCCATTAAAAATACCTTCGGGTTGCGGACAATCGCGCGGCCCATGGCAACGCGCTGCCTCTGCCCGCCGGATAATGCCTTCGGCTTACGCTCGAGCAGCTTGTCAAGATCCAGAATCTTAGCGGCCGCTTCTACTTTCTGCCTGATTTCCTCCTTCGGAACCTTTCTTAATTTCAGTCCAAACGCCATATTGTCAAATACCGTCATATGCGGGTACAGCGCGTAATTCTGAAATACCATTGCTATATCACGATCCTTCGGTTCCACATCATTGACTATCCTTCCGTCTATCGAAAACTCACCGGAAGAAATGTCCTCCAAGCCCGCAATCATTCTGAGCGTCGTAGACTTCCCGCACCCGGACGGGCCTACGAAAATGATAAATTCCTGATCTGCCACTTCCAGGTTAAAATCCTTTACTGCCTCAAACCCGTTTGGATATTTTTTACAGATATGTTTTAATGATAAACTTGCCATGCTTAAACTCCTCCTGAATTATGTTTTTTCCTGTTCCTGTTGTTCTTACTTTAACAGACCTGCCGCATTCTGGCTATTCGGAAACTACACAAAATAACAGTCAGATTCCTGTTGTTTCGACGAATTTATCATGGGATACTGTCCCGGCCCGTCATTCTGACGAAGCATTTGTGTTTTTCTGTACAAACTGACCAGTGCCGTCCGCTCCTATTCCCTGCCGGTACTCCCAAACCCGCCGCGGTCTTCGTTTCCCAGGCTTACGCACTCCTCAAACAAAATTTGGGGCTGATGCTCCACAATACGGAACTGGCAGATCCGCTCGTTTTTCTCAATCACCGCATCCCTCGTGGCATACACCGGCATCCGCCACATATCCTGATCCCCGCAGTACGTATTGTCAATAATCCCGCAGCTGTTCGTCTGCAAAATCCCGTAGTTTTTAAAGGCGGAGCTGCGCGGCACGATATGCGCCTCATACCCCTTGGGAAGCTGCATGGCAACGCCAAGCGGAATAAGCGCAAAATCTCCCTTTTTCAGTTCCACGCGCTCCGACGCCCGCAAATCAATCCAGTCCGACTTGCCGTCAATATACCTAAGCCTCTCGATTTCCTCTGAAAAATATTTAATCCGGATCGTTTCCATGTTCCCGCCCCCATTCCAGCGCGGCATATTCCGCCTTCTTATCCCGCAGCATCAGTTCCGTTACCGCCTCTTTGACCGGCTTATCCTCAAACAAAACCCGGTTGACCTGCTCGATAATCGGCATCGAAACGCCGTATTTTTTGCTCAGCGCAATGGCTGCTTTGGCGGAATACACGCCTTCCACGACCATCTTTACCTCGTCCATGGCCTGCTGCATCGTATATCCCTGCCCCATAAGCATCCCCGCCTTACGGTTCCTGGAATGCCGGCTGGCGCAGGTGACAATCAAATCGCCGATTCCGGTCAGTCCGTTCATTGTTTCGGCGCCTGCGCCCATCTTGACTGCCAGGCGGCGGATTTCCGCCATGCCGCGGGTAATTAACGCCGCTTTGGTATTGTCGCCAAAGCCAAGGCCGTCCGCCATGCCCGCCGCCAGCGCAATCACGTTTTTTAATGCGCCGCCCAGTTCCATCCCAAGCACATCCGGACTCGTATAAACGCGGAACACCTCGTTCATAAACAGCCCCTGGATGTATTCCGCCGTCTGCCTGGTCTTTGCACCCGCCACAACGGTCGTCGGAAGCCCCCTGCCGACCTCCTCCGCATGGCTTGGCCCGCACATGACGGCAGCGTCTGCCGCCGGAATTTCCTGCTCGATGATTTCCGTCAGCGTCATCAGGCTGTTTTCCTCAATGCCCTTTGCCACGCAGACGACAATCTGCCCCTGTTTCAGAAAAGGCGCCATCTGCCTGGCCGTGCTTCTGGTGTAAACGGACGGAACGGCAAGCACCAGCAACTCTTTCCCTTCTACCGCCTCTTTCAGATCCGAAGTAAACGAAACCCGCTCCCCAAGCGCAACACCCGGGAGTTTGTCCTTGTGCTCGTGTTCTTTTTGCAGCATGGAAACTTCCGCTTCCACAATCGACCATACCGTAACCGGATGCCCGTTTCTTTCCAATACGGCGGCAAGCGCGCAGCCCCAGCTTCCGGCCCCTATTATCCCTGTATCTGCCATTATGAAACTGTCCCTTCTTTCTTTTTGTGTAAACTGAATTTGTTCTCCGTGCCGCTGAGCAGCCGCCCGATATTCTCACGGTGACGGACAATCCCCATCAGCATAATAACCGCCGCCAGCACGTATATTTCCGTTTTATAGGCCTGCGTCACATTCAAAAGCCCAAGTTCCCCAAAGACTACCGTCTGTATAAAAAAGCTGATAAGCCCCAGAATCGAACCGAGCGAAACATATTTCGTCAATACAACCGACAGAATAAAAACCGACAGTCCAATGGGCACTTCAATAGGGCAAAACGCAATCATCATGCCGCCCGTACAGGCAATGCCTTTGCCCCCCTTAAAATTTTTCATATAAAACGGGTGGTTATGCCCGATAATCGTGCCAAACCCGGCATAAAGCTGCAGCAGGCGCACGCCCTCCGGCTCATGTTCATGGAACAAAAGCCAGGTCAGCCCGATTGCCGCAATCGGCTTTGAAACGTCCCCCAAAAGAGTAATAAGCCCCGCTTTCCATCCAAATACACGAAGCGTATTCGTCGTACCCGCGTTCCCGCTGCCCATGTGCGTAATGTCCTGGTGCTTTCGCTTTCCAAGCAAATACGCCGGCAGAATAATCCCGCAGAAATAACCGATTACGACGACAATAATCCGATTCGCCAGCATTACGTCAGCCTCCCTTTCTCTCCCGGATAATAAATTTTAACGAGGTGCCGCGGAACCCGAACGCGTCGCGTATCCGATTCTCCAGATATCTGGTGTAAGAAAAATGCATCAGCTTTTTATCGTTGACAAATACGACAAATGTCGGCGGCTTAACGGCAACCTGCGTCACATAGTAGATTTTCAGCCGTTTCCCGCGGTCAGACGGCGGCTGCTGCATCGCGACCGCTTCCGTTACGATTTCATTTAATACGCCTGTGGCAATCCGCATGGAATTATTCTCAAGCACCATATCAATCGTGGAAAAAATCCGATCCACACGCTGTCCGGTTTTTGCCGAAATAAACATCAGTTCCGCATAAGGCATAAAGCTTAACACCTGGCGTATCCGCTCCGAATGCCGGTACATCGTCTTATCGTCTTTTTCCACCGCATCCCATTTGTTGACCGCAATGATAATCCCTTTCCCCTTGTCGTGGGCAATCCCGGCAATCTTCGCGTCCTGCTCGGTCACGCCTTCCTCCGCGTCAATCAAAATCAACACCACGTCGGCGCGTTCCACCGCAGTCACGGCGCGGATCACGCTGTACCGCTCCAGATCTTCCCTGACCTTGCTTTTCCTGCGCAGGCCGGCCGTATCAATAAATACATATTCCTGATCCTGCCAGACAACCGCCGTATCGACGGCGTCCCTTGTCGTACCCGCAATATCCGACACAATCACACGGTTTTCGCCCGTCAGGCGGTTGACCAGAGAGGACTTTCCGACATTGGGCTTTCCGATCACCGCTACCTTTGTCCGCGTATCCTCTTCTTCGTCCTGCTTTTGCGCCGGGAAATGCTTCACGATTTCATCAAGCATATCTCCAAGCCCCAGCATGGACGCCGCCGAAATCGCAAACGGCTCGCCAATCCCCAGGTTATAAAACTCATACACGTCCGGCATAAATTTTTCAAAACTGTCTACTTTATTGACCACCAAAACGACCGGTTTTTTGGCACGGCGCAGCATATCCGCCACCTTGGCGTCCGTATCCAAAAGCCCCTGCCTAACGTCTGTTAAAAACAAGATCACGTCCGCCGTATCAATCGCAATCTGCGCCTGCTCGCGCATCTGGGATAAAATAATGTCGTTTGAATCCGGCTCAATCCCCCCGGTATCAATCAATGTAAATTCTTTGTCCAGCCACGAAGCGTCCGCGTAAATCCTGTCCCTGGTCACGCCCGGCGTGTCCTTTACAATGGAAATCCGTTCTCCCGCAAGTACGTTAAACAACGTGGATTTCCCGACGTTGGGGCGTCCTACTACTGCTACAACCGGCTTACTCATATATTACTCCTTTTCTAAAAGTGCATCCAGTAAATCTTGTCCGCTTGATTTTACAATATCTACCTGTACTTGTAAAGCACTTTTCAGTTCCTCAAGCGTCATGTCGTCTAAGAACACTGTCTCGCCGCTGCGCAGCATATTACAGGGCAAAAGCAGCTTATCCCCCAAATCCTGCCCCTTTAGCTGCGCGGCGATATCCTGCCCCGTCAAAAGCCCGGAAACCGTAATCCGCTCCCCGAAAAAGCTGTTCTTCACCGCAATGACCCGCACCGAAACTCCCGGAAATTTCTCCGCAAGGCAGCCGGCAAGCTTACGAAGCAGCGGGGCGGCAAGCGCTCCGGTCGCAACCGTAACCGTCCGGCGCAGGCTTTTATCCGGCTCTTTTTCTAAAAGCGCCTCCATAAACTCCTCTTCCAAAAGGCGAACCATGCCGACACCGTTTTCCAGCTGCAGATACCCGTCGTAGCGCGCCGCCTCCGGAACCTGCTGATCGGCCAGAAGATACCATTCGTCCCCGGCATGTACAAAATGAATGCCGTAACGAGATCGGAAGAGCACACGTCTGAACTCCAGTCACATGGCATGATCT
>CAMSEJ010000147.1 GCA_947057405.1 uncultured Roseburia sp. | reverse complement strand
CTTCCGATCTTGTAGTACTAATATACCCTAATTTGATGTAAAACTCAACGGCATATTTTACAACATTGTTTTAGTGAGCGTTCCATATGGATTTTGAGAAACTCCCGGTCTTGAAGAGGATGAAACACAGCAGCACTGTGTATTCTGGAACATGGTCAGACGTAGTGTGAATGGCGTTTTGCCGGCTGCCGCTTCTCTCACAGTTATTGTCCAAAAGTTTTTCGTAAAATGTATTCCGTTCAGTACGTAGAAGTTATATAATAAAGCCGGTAACAAATCGGTGCAGCAGGAGGTAAAAGCAGATGTTAATCAGGAAGTACATAACAAAAGACCTGAATGAAATGATAAGAATATGGAATGCGATTGTGGAAGAAGGCATTGCATTTCCACAGGAAGAAACACTTGGGCGATTAAGCGGAATGGATTTTTTCGCTTCACAAAGCTACTGTGCAGTTGCGGAAGATAATGGAGTCATTGTCGGCCTTTATATCTTACACCCCAATAATGTCGGACGATGCGGACACATCTGCAATGCAAGCTATGCGGTAGACGCGGAGTGCAGAGGTAAGCATATCGGAGAACAATTGGTAAAGGATTGTTTACGAAATGCGAAAAGGCTTGGCTTTGGTGTGCTTCAGTTTAATGCAGTTGTCGAGAGTAATGTTCACGCAAGGCATCTGTATGAGCGATTAGGATTTACACAGTTGGGTACAATACCGAAAGGCTTCAGGATGAAAGACGGACATTACGAAAGCATTTGTCCATATTATCGAGAATTATAAATGAACTCAAATTTGTCGGAAAGCCGGATCAAAAGGATGTGTTCCCATGTACCATCGTGGCTGGGCATACCGCCTGCGCGCCCTCCGAGCACATTCGCTCCCTTTAAATCCGTCCATTTAAAATCTTCCACCTGTTCCCTTGCAATCAGGAAATTCCCGGCACGCTGGGTAAGCTGGGCGAAATTTTTCACGACGTCGGAAGCCCCTTCGTTAAAGGCGTAGACAGTGGTTTCCGGTCCCATAAAACCAATGTCTGCTTCACCGGAAAGTACGGCGGTCATGGTTTTATCCGCTCCGAATCCCGTCACGATTTCCAGATCAATTCCTGCGTCTTTAAAGTACCCTTCTTCCAGCGCCACATACATCGGAGCATAAAAAACAGAGTGCGCCACTTCGTTTAAGACAACCTTTTCTCCGGAAGCCCCCGTACTTTTTGTACCGCTGTCCTTTGCACAGCCGGAAAGTGCCAGGGCAATTAACGGCAGGGTTACAGAAATAGAAAGCATGCTTTTTTTGAAACGAAACTGAACTGACAATAGAAAATCCTCCCTGAATTAAAACAATGATATACATTATTCTATGATCCGGACAGAAAAATGTGATAAGCCGGTTTACGTTCATACTTTAATATGCTAAAATAACAGTATTGAATGACAGAAGGAGAAGGGCATATGAATAAAAAAATAAGGACAGAAGTCGTAAACCATCTGTTTGACGCCATATTAACACTGCAGGACAGAGAAGAGTGCTATACATTTTTTGAAGATGTCTGCACCGTCAATGAGCTGCTTTCCCTGTCGCAGCGTTTTGAAGTGGCATATATGCTGAGGGAACACAAAACATATCTTGATATTGCGGAGCGGACAGGCGCATCTACGGCTACGATCAGCAGGGTAAACCGTTCGTTAAATTATGGCAATGACGGATATGACATGGTATTTGAGCGGCTTAAGAAAAAGGAAACGAATGAAAAAGGCGGGTGAGAAGCCAGTGCTTCTTACCCGTCTTTTTCAGCAGCTTTTTCTTTTTTCTTGCCGGCAGCTTTTTGTTTCAGGGATGAGGGGGCCGGAAGCCGGTCAATCGTCTGTTCGATAATCAGTTTTTTTATGTAAACATCAAAACTGAGCATGCAGATAAACGAAAATGTACGCAAAAGCTCCGCCTCATCTTCCGGAATGCCGGCAAAGGTTTTGGAACTGGTCTTATATTTCTTTGCAAGATCCTTTAAAATATGCTGCGCTTCTTCATGTTCAAGCCCAAACACCTCGTTATAAACATCCTGTAAGTCAAGCCCGCTGTCATTGGAAAAATAGCGGTTTGTGATAGGGGTTAAAATACTCTGGATGTCGCTGATGCTTAAAATGCTTTTAAAATAATAGATAAACAGCAGTGTAAGCACATGGTCCTTGGAGTATTTTTTTCGGTCGGGCGGCGGGAGAAGGTTGTTTTTGGTGTAGTTGTTAATCATCGTCTTTGTCAGGATTTTGTCGTCTTCATGCCGTTTGGTCGACGCCAGCTGGGTATTCATAAAGGTTGTGACCTGATCCATATATAAATCAATATTCGGCAGGGATTCCGGTTTGACATAGTCGATGGATTGAAGCTTGGTTAAAACTTCCTTTAAAAATTCGTGTATTTCGTTTGCCATAAGATCACCTCTTTGTTATTATATAGTATTTGAAAATTGATGGCAAGTATGAAAAATGCAGGCCGGTAACGGATGCGCAGCCTGCAGCAAAAAACACTTGACAAATACAAAATGCCTGTTATTATAAGTATAAACATATGAATAAATGTTCATATAATAAAATGAATAAACAAAAAAGGAGATTGAACATGAAAAAAACGTACAAAATCGAAGTAGACTGTGCAAACTGCGCCAATAAAATGGAAGAAGCGGCAGGAAAAACGCCCGGGGTAAAATCCGCTTCGGTCAATTTTATGACACTGAAGATGACGGTGGAATTTGAAGAAGGAGCCGATCCGGGAAGCGTAATGCAGACCGTTTTAAAAAACTGCAAAAAGATAGAAGATGACTGTGAGATTTTCTTTTCCTGACAGGGACAGACGGATTCTGCTGCAAAAAACGGAAAGGAGAAGATGTACTATGAATAAAAAACAGAAAAAAGTCCTGGCAAGGATCCTGTCGGCTGCTGCAATGATGATATTTTTGTCAGTTCTCCCGGTCAGCGGCGCCGTCCGTTTTGCCTTATTTCTTGTTCCGTACCTGATCATAGGCTATGATATTTTAAAAAAAGCCGGCAAAGGAATATTAAACCGCCAGGTATTTGACGAAAATTTTCTGATGGCGGTTGCGACGCTTGGAGCGATTCTGCTGGGGGAATATACGGAGGGCGTGGCAGTTATGCTCTTTTACCAGATCGGGGAGCTGTTTCAGAGTTATGCCATTGGAAAGAGCCGCAAAAATATCAGTGAACTGATGGACATCCGTCCGGATTATGCCAATGTGGAACGAAACGGCAGCGTTGAGCGGCTCGATCCCGACGAAGTGGAAACGGGAAGCATCCTGCTGGTGCGTCCCGGTGAAAAAATCCCGATTGACGGCGTGATTATAGAAGGAGTGTCTACGTTAAACACCAGTGCCCTGACCGGAGAAAGCCTGCCGCGTGACGCACAGGAAGGCGATGAGGTTATAAGCGGCTGTATCAATCTGACAGGCGTGCTTCGGATTCGGACGACCAAAGAATTTGGCGAATCAACCGTATCGAAAATTTTGGATCTGGTTGAAAATGCAAGCTCCCGGAAATCCCGATCCGAAAACTTTATTTCCCGCTTTGCAAGGGTGTATACGCCCGCCGTCTGTTTCGGCGCGCTTGCACTTGCGTTACTGCCTCCGCTCGCCGGCCTGTTTGTTTTTAAGGAGCCGCCTCAGTGGGGCATGTGGATCTACCGTGCGCTTACGTTTTTGGTAATCAGCTGTCCCTGTGCGCTTGTTATCAGTATTCCGCTTGGTTTTTTTGCCGGGATTGGCGGCGCGGGGAAAGCGGGCGTGCTTGTAAAAGGATCCAATTATCTGGAAGCGCTTGCATCGACAAAATATGTGGTATTTGATAAAACCGGAACCATGACGCAGGGCGTGTTTGAAGTAAACGGCATCCATCACAGCAAAATCACGGAGGAAGAGCTGCTGGAAATCGCCGCTCTTGCAGAATTGTATTCTTCCCATCCGATCAGTGAAAGCTTAAGAAAAGCCTGCGGGAAAAAATTAGACAAAGGCAGGGTGTCTGACGTGGAAGAAATCGGAGGGAACGGCGTAACGGCAAAGGTAGACGGCAGGGCGGTTGCCGCCGGAAACGGCAGGTTAATGGAACGCCTTGGCATTGCGTACCGGGAATGCAGCCATGCGGGGACAGTCGTGCACATTGCGGTGGAGGGCAGCTATATGGGCCATATTTTAATATCCGACCGTTTAAAACCGCATGCAAAAGAAGCCGTCGTCCAGTTGAAAAAATCCGGTATAGAAAATCTCGTGATGCTTACCGGGGACAGCCGCTCGGCCGCGGTGCATACGGCAGGAGAGCTGGGGATCCATAGCGTTTTTAGCGAACTGCTCCCGGCGGATAAGGTTGCCAAAACGGAAGAGCTGCTTTCGCAGAAGGGCGCAAAAGAGAAGCTGGCATTTGTCGGGGACGGAATCAACGACGCTCCGGTATTGTCGAGGGCGGATATCGGGATTGCGATGGGCGCGCTTGGATCGGATGCCGCAATTGAAGCGGCAGATATCGTCCTGATGGATGACGATCCGCTTAAAATTGCAAAAGCCATCCGGATTGCAAAAAAATGTATCCGGATTGTCTATGAAAATATTTATTTTGCCATTGGAATTAAGCTGCTTTGCCTGCTTCTGGGGGCATTTGGGATTGCAAATATGTGGCTTGCCATTTTTGCCGACGTCGGCGTCATGGTGCTGGCTGTCTTAAACGCCGTCCGCGCGTTGTTTGTAAAAAATCTGTAAGACGCAAAAAGAGGGCACAACAAATAGAGACGGGACAATTTAGGAGGAAGACATGGAAAAAAAGGAAGCTGTTTGCTGCGACGCCGTAGAAGTGCATGAGGAGCTGTTAAAAATTGTAAACGAAACAATGCCGGAGGAAACGGAACTGTACGATCTGGCGGAGCTGTTCAAGGTATTCGGGGATTCCACCCGTATCCGGATTTTGTTTGTACTGTTTGAGGCGGAGGTCTGCGTGTGTGATCTGGCTGAGGCGCTTCGCATGACGCAGTCGGCAATTTCACATCAGCTGCGCATTTTAAAGCAGAACAAGCTGGTGAAGAGCAGGCGGGAGGGCAAGTCGGTCTTTTATTCGCTGGCAGATTCCCATGTACGCACCATTATTGCACAGGGGCGGGAACATATTGAAGAATAAGGGCGCATAGGATAGAAGAAAAAGAGGTTTTTTATGTTCCAGATTACGCCGAGGCTTAATTTCATGAAGTTATTTTACAACAACAGGCCGCGTGCTTATGCGCAGATAGAAGGAGGAGAAGGGGTTCCGGAGATTTCGGGCGTTGTAAATTTTTACAGTGTTCCGGGCGGGGGTGTGCTGGTGGAAGCAGAGATATTCGGCCTGCCGGATTCGGGCAGGCAGGGTGTCCCTGCTTTTTATGCGTTCCATATACATGAAAACGGAGACTGTACGGACAATTTTGCAAACACCGGAAGCCACTACAACCCGTACAATGTGCCTCATCCCATGCATGCGGGGGATATGCCGCCGCTTCTTTCAGGCGGAGGGTATGCGTGGCTTGCATTTTATGATACAAAGCTGGAGCTTTACGACATTGTCGGAAAATCCGTATTGATTCACCGGAATGCCGATGATTTTACGTCGCAGCCGGCCGGAAATGCAGGAGATAAAATTGGATGCGGGGTCATCCGGTTTGTGGATGACTGGGAAGACGGCAGGGACAGGCGCTAACCGCTTTACACCTTACCCTCCTTTTGATATAATGCAGAGGAACAGGATTTTTTTTGACATTTGAATTGTATTTGAAATGGAGGATTGGTGAAATGAAGGAAGATTATGAGGAGGGCCATACGCCTGTAAATCTCAGCAAACCGCAGCCGGGCAGCGGCAGCGAACAGGACGCTTCCCCGGCGCGGCAGGCTTTGGACGGGGAGCGGGAAGAATCGTCCGGGGATTCGCACCGCGAAAGTATTTATAAAGAAGGCACGCACTGCAATCAGGGAGAATACCATGACACGGCGCAGGACCGGCAGAATACTTACGGCCAGGGCTTTGAGCCGCCGCATAAAGAACCGGAACAGCCTGTCAGCCAGGGATTTGGAATCGCATCGCTTTCCCTTGGGATTGTTTCCCTGGTGCTGTTCTGCACCTGCATCAACGTACCGGTTGCAATTCTGGCGGTGATTTTCGGTATACTGCAGCTTACAAAGCCGGAAACGAAAAAGGGAATGGCAATCGGAGGTATTATAACGGCTGCGCTTTCACTGTTTTTGTTCCTGGTATTTATCATCGGCTTTTTTGGAAGTATTAATTACAGGGACGGGATCCGGCAAGAGCTTCAGAGAGGCCTGGAACGTCAGTTTGAAGACCGTTTTCTGGAGGATTACGTATATCCGGATGATGACTGGGAGAATGACTGGGATGATGACTGGGACGAAGATCGCGATTTAGAGGACGATTTTTTGGATGATACGTTTTAAAGGTGTCCGTATGATATATGCCGGGCATCGGCGTGTGAGGCGCCGATGCC